>DATMHB010000626.1:0-5035 GCA_035555175.1 Flavisolibacter sp.
TGATCGCCTAGCACGAATCCAATGTATATTTAGGAAGACCAATCAGCAAGCTTGCGCATGAATCAGTCACGTTATATTCTTGCCCTGGACCAGGGCACGACAAGTTCAAGGGCCATCGTCTTCGACCATCAGGGAAATATCGTTGCCATCGCGCAGAAAGAATTTGCCCAGCACTTTCCGCAGCCCGGATGGGTGGAGCACGATCCAATGGAGATTTGGTCTTCGCAGGTAACCGTAGCAACTGAAGCTATCGTGCGCGCAGGCACTACGCCTGCCGCCATTGCAGGCATTGGCATCACCAATCAAAGAGAAACAACGATCCTGTGGGACAGGGAAACGGGAAAGCCGATCTATAATGCTATAGTTTGGCAGGATCGCAGAACATCGGCTTATTGTGATGACCTCAGGCAAATGGGCTACGACCAGGCAATCAGGCAAAAGACAGGGCTCATCATCGACGCTTATTTCTCCGCCACCAAATTAAAATGGATACTTGACAACGTACCCGGCGCCAGAAAAAAAGCAGCAGAAAAAAAATTGCTTTTCGGTACTGTAGATTCTTGGCTGATGTGGAATTTGACAGGCGGTGCGGTGCATGCCACCGACGTAACGAATGCATCGAGGACCATGCTTTTCAATATCAATACACTTCAGTGGGATGAAGAGCTGCTGCGCCTCTTTGACATACCTGCGACCGTCCTGCCTGAAGTGCGGTCATCGAGTGAATTATACGGAGAGACAGCTGGACAAATCCTAGCAGCAAAAATTCCGATCGCAGGCATTGCAGGTGATCAACAGGCAGCATTGTTCGGGCAAATGTGCATACGCCAGGGCATGGTGAAGAATACTTATGGCACCGGATGCTTCATGCTGATGAACGTGGGTGAGCATCCTGTGGTATCAACCAATAATCTGGTTACCACCATTGCATGGAAGATCAATGGAAAGGTGAATTATGCGCTGGAAGGAAGCATATTCATTGGCGGGGCTGTAGTGCAATGGATAAGGGATGGTCTTGGTATCATTACATCTTCTTCGCAGGTGGAAGGGCTCGCAAAAAAAGTGGAAGACAATGGCGGTGTTTATTTTGTTCCTGCTTTTGCGGGTTTGGGCGCTCCGCACTGGAACCAGCATGCGAGGGGTACAATCGTAGGGCTCACGCGCGGCACAACAAGTGCCCACCTTGCGCGTGCAGCACTCGAGAGCATTGCATTTCAAACGATGGACGTGCTCCGCGCTATGGAAAAGGATGCAGGAATGAAGATCAGGGAACTTCGGGTGGATGGAGGCGCCACCACAGACGACCTGCTTATGGAGGTGCAGGCGACCGTACTTGGAACCATTGTAGTACGACCTGAGATCACGGAAACGACGGCGATGGGTGCCGCGTATCTTGCAGGACTTGCCACGGGCTTCTGGAACGATATTGGAGAAATTGAAAAGCAGTGGAAGATCAACCGGGTCTTTGAACCAGAGGCGGAGCAAAATACAAAGCAATTGATTGAAGAATGGCAAAGGGCTGTGAGGGCAGCGAAGTCGTGGGCTGACAACTAAAAACCAAAACTAAAAATATGAATGAATACTCTGCAGAACTGATCGGTACCATGTTCCTTATTTTATTAGGCAACGGTGTTGTTGCCAACGTTGTACTAAAGGGAACAAAAGGAAACAATGCAGGATGGATGGTGATCACAACCGGATGGGCCCTCGCCGTATTTGTGGGTGTGGTAGTGGCCACGCCCTACAGCGGAGCACATTTAAATCCCGCAGTAACGCTGGCACTTGCCGTATCCGGAAAATTTGCCTGGTCGAAAGTAGTCTGGTACATACTCGTTCAGGTGGCCGGTTCCATCATCGGATCTTTTTTGGTGTGGATCGTGTACAGGGATCATTTCAATACTACTACGGACCCCGATATGCAACTGGCCGTTTTCAGCACGGCCCCCTCGATAAAGAATTCTGTTTTCAATTTGCTGAGTGAGATCATCGGCACCTTCGTTCTCGTGTTCGTGATATTTTATTTTACCGATGCCGAATTAGGCGAGGAGAAAGCACGGATCGGGTTGGGTTCACTTGGTGCGTTGCCCGTAGCCTTCCTTGTTTGGGCCATTGGTCTTTCTTTGGGAGGCACTACAGGATACGCGATTAACCCGGCGAGAGATTTTGGTCCGAGGATCGCGCATGCGCTGCTGCCGATCCGTGGTAAAGCACACAGCAACTGGAAATATGCTTGGATACCCATTATCGGACCTTTCATAGGCGGCATTCTCGCAGCCTTGCTTTTTTTATTGTTGAAAAAATAATCCCAATCCCCGTTTTACCAAATAATCACAACATGAAACGAGGTTTCCTGCTTACGGCTCTGCAGATTTTTTCTGTTGTCTCTTTTTCTCAAGCCCTTACTAATTTGTTATGCGAGAACAAAGCCAACCCGCTGGGCATCGACATTGCTCGGCCGAGATTCAGCTGGCGCCTGAATAATGACGAAAGAAAAACGATGCAGACGGCCTATGAGATCCGGGTTGGAGAGGATGAAGCATCGCTGATCAGCGATGCGCCTTTGTGGAGCAGCGGCAGAGTTGCTTCCGACTCATCGGTACAGGTAAGCTACAAGGGAAGACCATTGCAGTCGGGTAAAAAATATTTCTGGCAGGTGCGGTGTTGGGACAATAAAGGAAAGGCCTACCCATGGAGCAGTACCGCATTCTGGCAAATGGGATTATTGCAGCCGTCCGACTGGAAGGCTTCGTGGATACAGGCCGGCTATCAGGAAGATACGGTGACGCGGCCAAGTCCGTTGCTCAGAAAACAATTCTTCTCCAATAAAAAAATAATTGCAGCAACTGCATTTATAACCGCGCACGGATTGTATGAAGGATTTATCAATGGCAAGCGTATAGGAGATAGCTACCTCACACCGGGTTGGACGTCTTATCACCATCGATTGCAGTACCAGGTTTATGATGTTACATCCATGGTGCAAATGGGAAGCAATGCCATTGGCGTGATGTTGGGCAATGGATGGTATCGCGGCATTATCGGGTACTCGAACAATATTAATGTTTATGGAAAGGACGCCAGCCTGCTGTTTCAACTGCAGCTGGAATATGATGACGGTACGATGGAGCTTGTTGTTTCCGATGGCAGCTGGAAGTCTTCAACCGGCGCGGTGCTGAGCAGTGAGATCTATAATGGAGAGCTATTCGATGCGGGCAAAGAGAAAGAGGGGTGGACGCTTGCGAATTATGATGACCGAAACTGGGATGCCGTTTCACTGCGTGACGATCCAAAAGATATTCTGCTGGCCACATGTAATGAACCCGTAAAGAAACACGAAACCTTTCAGCCGGTGCAGGTCTTTACGAGCCCGAAGGGTGAAAAGCTGATCGACTTTGGTCAAAACCTTGTTGGCTGGGTGATGTTGAAGATCAGGGGGCAGAAGGGTGATACGGTAACCATTCAACATGCCGAAGTGCTGGACAAGCATGGGAATTTTTATACTGAGAATTTAAGAGCGGCGGCTGCTACGGACCGTTATATTCTGCGGGGGGACGCTGAAGAATTTCTGGAGCCTCATTTCACATTTCACGGATTCCGTTACATAAAAGTACAAGGTGTGAGAGGGGAGATCAGGCCCGAACAATTTACAGCAGTTGCTTTGTATTCCGATATGCCGCAGATTGGCCGCTTCAGTTCTTCCAACACCATGATCAATCAGCTGCAGCATAATATTGCCTGGGGACAGAAAGGCAATTTCCTCGATGTGCCGACCGATTGTCCCCAACGCGATGAAAGACTTGGATGGACAGGTGATGCACAGGTGTTTTCAAGAACGGCATCCTTCAACATGAATGTCAATAATTTTTTTGCGAAGTGGCTGAAGGACGTCGCTGCCGATCAGTTGCAAAATGGAGCGGTGCCTTTTGTGATCCCGAATATTCTTGGCAAAAACGCCGTGGCCGCGACGGGGTGGGCAGATGTGGCCACGATCGTGCCCTGGAATGTGTACCTCGCTTATGGTGATAAACGCCTGCTCGAGGATCAATATCCCAGCATGAAAGCATGGGTGGAATACATGAGGAGGCAAAGCAATGATGATCTTTGGAATACCGGCTTCCATTTTGGCGACTGGCTTTCTTACATGGAGGATAATGATGTGATGGAAAGGTCGGCGATCACCGATAAGCCGATGATCGCACAGTGCTTTTGGGCCTATTCAACCCAACTGCTGATCAATGCAGCAACGGTGCTCAAGCGTCACAAAGATGTAACGGAATACACGGCCCTTCTGCGCAGAATTAAGAAGGCGTTTCTGAAAGAATATGTAACGCCTAATGGAAGGCTTGTGTCGGGAACGCAAACGGCTTATGTGTTGGCGTTGAATTTTGATATGCTTCCGGTTTCATTACGGCAGCAGGCGGTTGACCGGCTCGTAAAGAATATAAAGAGCTACGACAATCATCTTTCAACCGGTTTTCTCGGAACGCCCTATCTCTGTCACGTGCTAAGCCGGTTCGGACGCACTGATGTCGCGTATCAGCTCTTGTTGCAGGATACGTACCCTTCTTGGCTCTATCCGGTAAAGATGGGCGCCACCACCATTTGGGAAAGGTGGAACGGCATGCGGCCCGACAGCACATTTGCGTCTGCGTCGATGAATTCATTTAACCATTATGCCTATGGTGCCATTGGTGATTGGATGTATCGTGCTGTGGCAGGCATCGATACGTACCAGGATGGTGCGGGTTATAAGCATATCAGGATACAGCCGCAGATAAGGGGTGGTTTTACAAGGGTATCGGCCAGCCTCGACACTTATTACGGAAGATTGAGGAATGCATGGAGCATAGATGGTACCAAGTTGCTAATGGATGTAGAGGTGCCGGTGAATACAAGGGCTACGGTTTATATTCCGGGAGCGTTGGAACAGATCACTGAGAACGGGAAGGCTTTAGGCCATGACAAAGACGTTCAGGTGAAAGGAAGGGAAGGGAAGTTTGTAGTGGTTGAGGTGGGGTCGGGACAGTATCATTTC
>DATMHB010000627.1:0-2425 GCA_035555175.1 Flavisolibacter sp.
GGGGCGCATGGTAATGCTCGCTGCGATCCTTTTTGCTTATTCCTGTTATGGACTTACTTATTACTTCTATTATATCCAAAAAACGCCCTACAAGGCGGATGCGCTTTCCATCTATTATGTTTCTTCCTTTGTAGCCTCTACCATGATGGGCGTCGGATTACACCTGATGCGCAAAAGAATGAAGGAGCTCCGGTCATTAAAAATTACAAGAAGGGAGTTAGCAGTTTTCTTTGGACACGATCGCAAATCTGTGAAGATGGCCAAAGGTTAGACGGGAGTCGTTTGGCGCAAATTCCCCACACCTGCGCGACAGGGGTCTTCACCTTTGGAGCCCATCCCTGGCCATTAATTCTTACGATACTTTTCGACAAGCTGTCGACTGCCGGGTGTTGCAAAAGCCTATACACAAAAGGATGAGGTTTTATCTCCCCGGCTTAGAGAGCTATTCCTTTCGTTAGGCCGCTTCGTTTTGCCTTGACATAGTTTTAAAACTATGAAAAAAGGCAAGGGTTACTTGCCTTTTAGTTAGTTCTATTTTAGACGTTTTCCAGCCCTGAAGCATCTCCAAACGTCCGTCATGTTTAATAAACCTGGTGTAAGGCTTTAAACCGCCGCCACCATGCAGGACATTAGCAGGAACTCGATGAACGACTATAGTTTGCAAACAAGATTATAAATGATAGCCCCTGTTGCTGATCAGGTGATCGGCTATTCTTCTTCTTGCCTCTTTGCTGTTGAATGGCGCTGTCTTGGTGAATCGCTTTAATCCCATCAGTATCATACGTTGCTCATCGCCTTCCGCAAAGGCATTCACTGCGTCTTTTCCGCTCTTATGAATGCGATCGGCTGCATCGTAAATATAACAAGCGAGCATATCCTGGTAGATCGACGCGTTCTCACCTCTCTCCGCAAGCTTCATCACCCTGAGCAAAAGACTTTCCGCCACATAAGTATCGATGGCCATGTCGGCAATCGACATTAGTACTTCCTGCTCACTTTCCAGCTTCATCATCAGCTTTTGTGCGGCGGCGCCTGCCGTAAGAAGGATCGTTTTTTTAAAATTGGCGATGGCCTTTCTCTCCTGTGCAAATGGTGTTTCATCCTCATCACCAAATTCAGGTATGCTCATCAATTCCTGTGATACTTTCATGGCCGGGCCCATTATATTCAATCTGCCCTGCATGGCCCGCTTCAATGTCATGTCGACGGTAAGGAGACGGTTGATCTCATTGGTTCCTTCATAAATGCGGTTGATGCGGCTATCGCGATACGCGCGCGAGATCGCATATTCAGCACTGTAACCATTACCGCCATGGATCTGCACGCCTTCGTCAACGGCAAAATCCGCCTCTTCGCTTCCAAAAACTTTTAAGATGGCGCATTCGATCGCATATTCCTCCGCTGCACCAAGCAGCGCTTCGTTAAAGGGCTTGCCACTTTCAATCAATTCCTGCTCTTTATCATCGATCAATTTTGCTGTTCTGTAGAGGGCTGACTCGCCGGCAAAGTTCCTTATCGCCATTTCCGCCAGCTTGTGTTTAATGGCCCCGAAATTTGCAATCGGTTGCTTGAACTGTTCCCTTGTGATGGCATATTCGGTCGACATTGTAATGGTCTTGCGCGTTCCACCTACAGCAGCTGCACACAATTTCAATCGTCCGATGTTGAGAATGTTGAATGCGATCCTGTGGCCTTTGCCAATTTCGCCTAGAAGGTTTTCAACCGGAACCTTACAATCCTGAAAATATAATTGCACGGTAGAAGATCCCTTGATTCCCATTTTGTGCTCTTCGGGTCCCTGTGTAAATCCTTCAAATCCGCGTTCAACAATGAAAGCGGTGAATTTTTCTCCGTCCACTTTTGCAAATACAGTATATACATCTGCAAAGCCACCGTTCGTGATCCAGCACTTCTGGCCATTCAATAAATAATATTTGCCATCGGCGCTGAGCCGTGCTGATGTTTTCGCACCTAGCGCGTCACTTCCGCTGTTCGGCTCCGTAAGTCCATAGGCTCCTGCCCATTCTCCGCTAATAAGCCTGGGAATATATTTTTGTTTTTGTTCGGGCGTACCGAAATATAAGATGGGCAGCGTACCGATTCCCGTATGGGCCGAAACTGCAACGGAAAAAGATCCACCGGCACCCAGGTATTCGTTAATGATGGTGGAGGTAACAAAATCCTTTCCGAGTCCTCCATATTCTTCGGGAAACGCAGCCGCCAGCAACCCTTGTTCGCCAGCCTTGCGCACCAAAGATTTCATAAGACCAGGCTCCAGGTTCTCGATGCGGTCGATGACCGGAGCGATCTCGGTCGCAATAAACTGGTCGCACATGTCGCGGATCATCTTTTGTTCCTCGGAATATTCTTCGGGAATAAAGGTCGAGGCAGGTTCGGATTCTTTAACCAGCCATTCGCCGCCTTT
>DATMHB010000628.1:0-2740 GCA_035555175.1 Flavisolibacter sp.
AGATTGCGGCCGGCATCATATTGATCGGGTCTTGCTCAAGCGGACTTGCTTCCAACGTAATGGTTTATCTGGCAAGGGCCAATCTCATGCTGTCGGTGGTGGTCACTGCTTTGTCAACACTTGCGGCCCCGTTCCTGACCCCATTGTTGATGAAGGTCCTGGCTGGAACATTGATTGAAGTAAAGTTTGTCAGCATGATGATGGAGATCATCAAGATCGTGATCGTTCCCCTCGGGGCTGCCTTGTTGCATGATTATTTAAAAACGGCTTCTGTCAGAAGCCGCAAAGTTGTTCAAGGCATTTTTATTTTTTCCATTCTGTGGCTGTTCGCCCTGACACAGGGCTTGTCTTCCCTCATTACAGCTCATATTTCTTCGGGTGAAGTGCTGCAATCCATCGAAATATTTTCGTTTTTGGTTGGAGCTATCGTTGCTGGCGTATTGTATCACCTGCTGGCGATACGGTATCGGGCCATTGATGGCTTTATGCCTTACCTCTCGATGTTCGGTATTATTTATTTCACTGCAGTAACTACGGCTGCAGGCCGCGATAATTTAATGCAGGTTGGATTTCTTTTGTTTTTCTGTTCTGTTATTCACAATGCAGCCGGATATTTCTTTGGTTTTTGGTTAAGCCGTTTGTTTGGATTAGATAAGGCTTCATCAAGGACCATTGCCTTCGAAGTAGGATTGCAAAACGGAGGCATGGCATCAGGGTTGGCCGGAAGCATGGGAAAATTGGGAACGGTTGGCCTGCCCGCGGCCGTTTTTAGTCCGTGGATGAACATCAGCGGAAGCATTCTTGCCAATTACTGGAGAAAAAAATGGTTGAAAGAAAGTAATGACTCTAACGCACCTGCAGCTAAAATTGAAAAGGTCAGTCTTGTAAATGAATAGCACTAGGTGTTGATCGTTAAAAATGGAAAACAATTAATGAAAAATATTCTGGTCATTGTTGCAACCGTTGTCTGTCAGTTTTCTTCACAGGCACAGCTGGTTGATAAAACGCCGGCTGCCGTGCCTAACGTTCCAACTGTTTACAGCACCGAGCCCTGGGAAGATCCTTCC
The DNA here is from genome assembly GCA_035555175.1 of Flavisolibacter sp. Classification (GTDB taxonomy): domain Bacteria; phylum Bacteroidota; class Bacteroidia; order Chitinophagales; family Chitinophagaceae; genus Flavisolibacter. The sequence goes on from DATMHB010000628.1 coordinate 1,068, forward strand.
GTGAGCGGCATCAATCGCGACCCCTCACGGGCTACGGCTTATTCTTTCAGCTCTGTTGACGATGCGCTGATGGGCGACCGTACCAAGTCGAGGATGCGGTCTTTGAACGGCCAATGGGATTTTTTCTTTGCCCTGAAGCCGGATGACGCGCCCAGGGATTTTTACAAAAGCCGCGTCTCTGGATGGAAAAAAATCGAAGTGCCCGCTAATTGGGAAATGGAAGGCTATGACAAGCCCATTTATAAAAGTGCGGTGTATCCTTTCCGCCCGGTAAACCCTCCGCATGTTCCCCGCGACTACAATGGTGTCGGTTGCTATCAAAGGACATTCACTGTACCCAGCGAGTGGAAGGGTATGAACATCACGTTGCATTTTGGTGGCGTGAGCTCTGCGTATAAAGTTTGGCTGAATGGCAAATTTTTGGGTTATGCAGAAGACAGCTTCCTTCCATCCGAGTTTAACATCACGCCTTATTTGCAGGAAGGCGAGAACATTTTGTCCGTCTGGGTCATCCGATGGAGCGACGGAAGCTTTCTGGAAGACCAGGACCAGTGGCGGTTGAGCGGCATTCACAGGGAAGTGATGTTGCTTGCCGAGCCCAGACTCCGCATCGCCGATTTTCAGTGGCAGGCGAAACTGGATAAAGATTATAAGGATGCCGTGCTGAGCATTCGTCCGCGGCTCGATAACTTCACCGGTACTGAAGTGCCGGGTTACGTTGTGAAGGCGCAGCTCTATGGAAACAATGCAAAGCCCGTCTTTGAAAGGCCATTGCAAAGGACCGCCGAAAGCATCATTAATGAAATTTATCCGAGGCTCGACAACGTTAAATTTGGATTGCTGGAAGCGAAAGTTGCCAGTCCGGATAAATGGAGCGATGAAGAACCGAATCTTTACACATTGGTGCTTTCACTGGAAGACAGCACCGGGCGCCTGCTGGAAGCAAAGAGCTGTAAGGTTGGTTTCCGGACAATTGAATTTGCCAAAGACAACAGTAAGCTGTTGATCAATGGTAAGCTCACTTATCTCTATGGGGTCAACCGGCCCGATCATCACCCTTCAAAAGGCAAGGCATTGCGGCGCGAGGATATCCTGCAGGACGTAAAGACCATCAGGCAATTTAATTTCAATTGCATTCGCACCAGTCATTATCCCATGGATCCGTATTTGTATGATCTGTGCGATGAATACGGGATCTTTGTAATTGATGAAGCCAACCTCGAAACGCATGGATTGGGAGGGAAGCTGAGTAATGATCCTGCGTGGACCGGTGCATATCTTGAACGATGCAGCCGCATGGCGATGCGTGATAAGAATCATCCTTCCATCATTATCTGGAGTTTAGGAAATGAATCGGGCTGAGGGCCCAACCATGCTGCCATGTCTGCATGGATGCATGATTTTGATATCACACGTCCTGTTCATTATGAACCCGCAATGGGCAATCCCCGGTTAGAAGGTATATGGATCCTTCTGATCCCCGTTATTTAAAACCAAACGATCATTCGCACCGCCTGCAAAATCCACAGGATGAACCCTGGGTTGATATTATAAGCAGGATGTATCCTGGAATTTACACACCAAAACTTTTGGCTGAACAAAACAATGGCGATCACCGTCCGATATTCTTTGTCGAATATTCTCATGCTATGGGAAACTCCAACGGTAACCTG
>DATMHB010000629.1:0-2814 GCA_035555175.1 Flavisolibacter sp.
AGCTGGGCCGCTTTCCTCTTCCTGTGGAAATTGTCCCCTTTGGTTACAATTTTACGCTGAAGCGCCTTCAGCACCTGGGTTGCACTGCTGCCATCAGGCGCAAAGACGACGGGTTCTTTCAAACGGACAACGGAAATCTCATCGTGGACTGTTCCTTCGGCTTGATCGCGAACCCAGGCAAGTTGTTCGTGGCCATTCAAAGTATTGCGGGTGTTGTGGAGTGCGGGTTATTTTCTCCTGCACTTGTGCACGCGGTGGTCGCAGGCTATGTGAACGGACAGGTGAGACTGATGAGAGGTGACGATGCTCCGAATGACTAAAGGACAGTTCCGTCTTGTACAACAGTCAGCAGGGCAGGCATTCAGGTCAAACTGCCGCCGTAACCGAAGGTTTTGTCTGATTGCATGAAATTTGCACACATTCCTGCACTTTGCATTAGTTTTATCCGCTCCTGCAACAACCAACTTCACTGAAGCTTTCCATTCCGATCGTAAAAAGATCCGTTTTTAAGGCCATCAGCTGGTCCGTTCCGGAGCAAAACCTGTATGAGAATAAGGAGGAATTGTATGAACAGAAACAAAAAACAAATACTCGTGGTGACTGCACAGCCGAACGGCCTTGCCGATTGGTTGGCTGCAGTAAAAGATTTTGATGTTACCGTGGCGAACGGGCATGAAGCCGCTATTGAATTATGCCAGCAGCGCTCTTTTCATCTGGCAGTGATAGATCATACAGACGACAGTATCGATCACAGAAAGCTTGCAGCCCTTTTTCCGGTTCTCCAGGACGACATGTCCATTACGAATTATACAGGCGGAACGCACGGGGAAGTAGAGACCCGCATCCGTGCTTTTTTTGAAAAAAAGAAAATGGAAAGGTTAAAGCGGCTCCTGATATTGGATGCAACGGGAACCAATGCGGAACATCTGCCTCCGTTCTCGGTCAATTAAACAATCATCTGTTCGAAAGAGCAGGTTCAATAATAATACGAAATCATGAAGTATACAAAAGAAGTAATACCGGTCATTCCCCCAAAGGAAATTGTTACCGGCCACCCCGCGGCTCCGGTCACCATCATGATGTTTGGTGATTATGAAAGCGAGGCGAGCGCCCGTGCCAATGAGGCTGTAAAGGAATTACTGGAAAAATTTGAAGGCAGCGTCAACTTTATCTTCAGGCATTTTCCCCTCACCCGCATTCACCAAAAGGCGCACAAGGCTGCCGAGGCAGCGATCGGTGCCGCACAGGAAGGCTTGTTTTGGGAAATGCATCAGCACCTTTTTACACACAAGCAAAACCTGGGCGTTATTAGTCTCAAATCATACGCGCGGGAAGTAGGCGTGAAGGATAAAAAATTCCTTGACCATCTGATCAACAGCGATTGGGGCTGGTTTGTGCAGGACGACCTGAAAGAAGGTTTACGTATGGGCGTCACCGAAATTCCGGTGCTTTTCATCAACGGAACACGCTTCGAGAAAGACCCTTCATTCAGAAACCTGAAACAGCATATTGAAGGTCTTTTGTCGCACCAGCCTTCCATTGCAGATAAAAGGAAAGAAAAGAAGAGAGCGTGACCTGAGTGAAAAGTTCCGGATACCGGAACTTTTTTTTGCTGATGAAACAGTTTGTGCGGCCATTTCCTGAACCGTGATCAGGAAAATTCTTTCCGGATCGAATTTTTTATTTCATCCGTGCAGTGTTCAATAAACTGATGGATGATCTTGTCCATTTGCTTATAAGTAATGGGCTTGGTCATAAAGCCGGCCCCGTAAAAATGTGCGAACGCTTTGTCGTGCGGTTGCGAAGAAGTGGTAAAGAGAACGACTGGTATGTCTTTAAATCTTTTGATCGCTCTCAATTTTTTTAAAACCTCTTTGCCGCTCATGCGGGGAAGATTGATGTCGAGCACAATGAGGCAGGGCGAGGGCTGATTGTAAGAGCTGGCCAGGTATTCGTAAACTTCAAGGCCATCAGAGAAACACAGGAGTTCAATATTCTGTGCATAGTTTCCAAATGACTCTTCCATGAGTTCGATATCATCCTGGTCGTCTTCAGCATACACGATCAATTGCTTCTTGGGGTTTGCCATATCACAGCGTTTACTGTAAAGCCTGCTACAAAAATCAATCCGGCCCGTTCAGATAGGCATCGATCCCCAGCGCAGACGTAAAGCATTTGATACTTTCAATCTGGCTCCTGTATTTCCGGTAAAAAATTTCTACATAAAATCCTTCGAACTGGTAAAGCACAGACACCGAACTTCCGTTTTTGCACTTACCCACATAAACGCCCTCTCTATGAAGTAGGTCGATCTTGACATTGGCAGAGAGGCGTTCGAACTCATTCAGCTCCATAATCTGCATAAGCGGTAGTTACCACAAATACCATGCAACGCTCAGCCGTTCAGTAGAGGCCTTGATCGCGCAGGCCGGTTGTTGAAATGGATGCGGCTTACTGGTGAATAAGACGTTGTTGCCAGCCGGGCCGAAGATCATGTCGAGGGCTCCTTCCTCATTTCATCGATGGCGCCGAGCAACGCCCGAATAATATTTTCCAGCGATTTGATCAGCACCGCATCGGCCACCTCATTTTTTTCGTTGAGTTTGGAGCGAACGAACGGTACCAGCAGTGTGCCGTCCGCAGGCACTCTGGCTGAGATGGCAGTGAGAATGTTCAATAAGGCCGCGTGCGCTTTTTCTCCGCCGGTCGCTGCGGTGATCAGCACAAGCGGTTTATTCACAAATTCGCCGGAACCGACCGTCCAGTCGATTGCATTTTTAAATCTGCCCGGAACACCAAATGCATATTCCGGAG
>DATMHB010000630.1:0-4625 GCA_035555175.1 Flavisolibacter sp.
GCCGCAGAAAAGAAAAATGAAAATCTGGCTGATCGGTGATTCCACGGTGGCGAATAAAGAAGTAAAGGCCTATCCTGAAACGGGATGGGGTATGCCCTTCTCGGTATTTTTCGATTCCACAGTGGAAGTGGATAACAGGGCAAAGAATGGACGAAGCACAAAATCCTTCTTGGCAGAAGGGCTTTGGCAGCCGGTGGCAGACGATCTGCAGGAAGGCGATTATGTTTTCATACAGTTTGGCCATAATGACGAAGTGAAGACAAAAGCCTCCTATACTACCGAAAAAGAGTTCACGGGGAACCTGCTTCGTTATGTTAATGAAACGAGGAGCAAAAAAGCGATACCCATACTCGTTACCCCGGTGGCCAGAAGGAAATTTGATTCGTCGGGAAAGATCGAAGGCACGCACGAAGTGTATGCTGCGCTAGTGCGTTCTGTTGCTGCAGCCAATCGGGTTCCGCTTATTGACCTCGACAAAAAAAGCCAGGCGCTGCTGCAGAAATACGGACCGCAGTCATCGAAATACCTTTTCAATTATCTCGATGCAGGTGAACACCCAAATTATCCCGAAGGAAGAAAAGATGACACGCACTTCAGTGAGCTTGGCGCACGCAAGATGGCCGAGCTGGTGCTTGCGTCCATAAGAGAACTCCACCTTGAATTGCAAGAAAAGATCGTTCATTCTTCCAATAAAGCCGCAGGAAAATGAAGCTCTGCGTATTGAGATGGCTTTTTATCTTGATCTGTGCCACGCCTCGCATGTTGGTCGCGCAAGGCAATAGCTCTTTGATCACGGTGGCGCAGGATGGGAGCGGTCAATACAGGAGCGTGCAAGCCGCGCTCGACGCCATTCCCCTCGGCAACAAAAAACGCATCACCATCTATATCCGCAATGGCATTTATTATGAAAAGCTGCATCTCGATTCATCAAAGAATTTCGTTTCAATTCGTGGTGAGGACAAGTTCAACACAATCCTTACGTATAATGACCACACGGGAAAAATTTCTGCCCAAGGCGACACGATCAATACTTATACTTCGGAAAGCATTCTCGTGCGTGCCGATGATTTTTGTGCAAACAATATCACTTTTCAGAACGACGCAGGTTTCGGCGCAGGTCAGGCGGTGGCTGTGCGGGTGGCCGGCGACCGTAGTTCTTTCATCAACTGCCGTTTTATAGGATACCAGGATGTACTTTTTCCGAGCAAGACAGGTACACGTCAATATTTTGAGCGCTGCTATATTGAAGGAACGACCGATTTTATCTTTGGTCCTTCCACTGCATGGTTTGAACAATGCCATATTCATAGCAAGAAAAATTCACACATTACCGCGGCATCCACGCCCGAAACAATAGCATTCGGATACGTTTTCAACGATTGTGTGCTCACTGCCGACACAGGTCTGTTGAAAGTGTCGCTCGGCAGACCCTGGAGGCCCTATGCCTGCGTGGCATATATTCATTGCTACATCGGCCGGCATATCATGCCGCAGGGATGGGCCAACTGGAACAATACGGAGCATTATAAAACCGCGCGCTATACTGAATATAAGAATTACGGTCCGGGTGCATCCACCGCCGAAAGATTATCATGGACGCATCAGTTGAGCGATGAAGCGGCAAAAAATTATACGATCAAAAAAGTTCTTGAAGGCTGGGATCCCAAAAGATGAAAAGCGTGCTCACATATCGTTGTATAAATCTGACGCTGATCGGTTGCCTGTTTGTATTCGTGCCCTGTGCGCAGAAGCAATTCAACGTGCTCGACTGGAAAACAGATGTGAGCGTGAATACATGGCTGGTGCAGAAGATGCAGGCGCAATATGAAGCACGTAAACTGGAATTCGCATCGGCCGTCAGGTCACGGCAGTCGGTAACCGCGTATATCGACAAAGTAAGAGCAACGGCCATCAATTTATTTGGAGCCTTTCCCGTAAAATCCCCCCTCAACGCGGTCGTTGCCGGCACATTGCAAAAAGAAGGTTACCGCATCGAAAAGATTTATTTCGAAAGTTTCCCGGGTCATCATGTTACCGTCAATCTCTATGTTCCCCAAGGCAAGGGTCCGTTTCCTGCGGCGCTTTTTTTCTGTGGTCATGAAGACCTTTCAAAAGCCACCGAGTCTTATCAGAGAACCGCCATCCTTTTTGCAAAGAAAGGCTTTGTTGTATTGGTCATTGATCCCATTTCGCAGGGGGAACGTTACCAGCTTGCGGATCTTAATGGGAAGGCACTCACAAGAGGCGGCACAACAGAACATACGCTGCTGAATGAAGCATCCAACCTGCTGGGTACTTCAACGCCATCGGATGAATTGTGGGATAATGTTCGTGCGCTTGATTATTTGTTTACGAGAAAAGAAGTGGATACAACAAGGATTGGCTGTCTTGGCAATTCGGGCGGCGGCATGCAAACGGTTTATTTCGCTGCGTATGAAAGGCGCATAAAAGTCATTGCAGTCTGCAGCTTTCTGATGAACAGGGAAAGAGCACTTGAATTGACCGGGCCATCCGATGGCTGTTCACACATGCCCGGCGAAGGCAAGCTCCAGATGGAAATGAATGACTTCCTCCTTGCTGCGGCGCCAAGGCCGTTGCTGATCCTGGCGGGCCGCTACGACTTTATTGACTATACCGGCACTGTTGCGGCTACCCGTGAACTTAAGCAAGCTTATTCTGCTTTGGGTCAACCTGATAAGGTGCATTTGGTTACGGTTGATGACGGACATGGCATATCAAAACATAAACGTGAGGCAGCAGTGGCATGGTTTCAGCGTTGGCTAAAAAACGAATACTCTGGAATTACCGAAGGAGATCTTGCAAGCGCGCAGCCGGCCGAATTGAACGTTACCGCGACGGGGCAGGTATCGACGGCGTTTCAGGCTGAGGTATCCCTTCCGCAAAGAAATCTTGTTCTATATGATCGTGCGGCTCAACAACGTCAACGGTTCATGGAAAAGAGTAGGGTTCAGCAGCTGCTTATCGTCAGAAACCTTCTCGGCATCGAAACTTCTCCTCCCGTCGTTGATGCTGAAAATGTTGGTATAGTTGAAAAAGATGGCTTGCGATACAGAAAGGTCATTCTCAGGAAAAGAGGCGAGGTGCCTCTGCCCATTCTGGTATTGTATCCACGCGGTGAGGCAAATAAGGTGATCATATGGTGCAGCGGCAACGGAAAAAACAAGCTGGCCGACAGCAGCGCGCAGATGCAGACCATGCTCACGAAGAATGCTGCCATCGTCCTGGCGGACCTCAGAGGTATCGGTGAAACAGAGGACAAGCCGGAGCTCAACGATCCAAAGTATTTTAACCGCGAATACCGAAATGCGATGCTGGCCGTTCATATTGGAAGGCCCATAGTTGGACAGCGAATAACCGATATTCAAACGGTGTTGGATTTCATCAGCTCGGACAAAAAATTGAGCGGTCGCCCGGTTCAATTGAATGCATCGGGGTTGGCTACGCATCCTGCACTGTATGCAGCCTTGCTCGATCGACGGATAGAAAGGGTGGAGCTCTCCGGACTTCTTTCCTACAAAGACATATTGGAGCATCCCGTCGAAAGAGACTGGTATTCGTATGTTATTCCTGATGTGCTTCATTCATTTGACATACCCGATATTGTGAAGCTGGTGGGCGAAGAAAAGATCGTCATCGGAACTGTCAAATTCTGAATGCGGTATTTCTGACTAACAAACTATTTATCTCATGCCGAATCACTCATACGTAAAAATGGGAATGAGCGACCTCGTTAAGGCGCTTCTTTCTGCCTTCCTTATTTTTTTCATCGTTCATTCGAATGCGCAAGAGGAAACATCGCGTTCAAGGCCGTGGGTTCCTGATAACGGCGACGGTACTTATAAAAATCCTGTGATCAATGCAGATTATTCAGACCCGGATGTAGTAAGAGTTGGCCCTGATTTTTTTCTGGTGTCGTCAAGTTTTGAAAATGTGCCCGGGCTGCCGGTCCTGCATTCGAGAGACCTTGTGAACTGGACGATCATCGGTCATGCCCTTTTGCGTCAACGTCCTTTGGAACATTTTTCGGTTCCGCGTCATGGCGAGGGTGTTTGGGCGCCTTCGATCAGGTATCACAAAGGCGAATTTTATCTGTACTATCCGGATCCTGATTTCGGCATCTACCTTGCAAAGGCAAAAAAGGCTGAAGGTCCGTGGTCGGAGCCGGTGCTCGTGGAAAGTGGAAAGGGGCTTATCGATCCATGTCCTTTATGGGACGACGATGGTCAGGTGTATCTCGTTCATGCATTCGCGGGGAGCAGGGCGGGCATCAAGAGTGTGCTTGTTGTAAAAAAAATGAATGCTGAAGGCACGCACGTGGTGGATGAAGGCGTGTTGGTATACGATGGTCATGAACTTGATCCAACCATTGAGGGACCAAAGTTCTATAAGCGCAATGGATACTATTACATCTTTGCAGCGGCAGGTGGCGTAAGCACGGGATGGCAACTGGCGTTGCGTTCTAAAAATATTTATGGTCCTTATGAGCGTAAGGTGGTGATGGATCAGGGCAACACTAACATAAATGGTCCGCATCAGGGCGCATGGGTTACGACGGAAAAAGGCGAAGACTGGTTTCTTCATTTCCAGGATAAGGAAGCCTATGG
>DATMHB010000631.1:0-3990 GCA_035555175.1 Flavisolibacter sp.
GAGAAAATATAAGGTTCCGGGGCGAGTGCCGTTCCGATCGCCGAAAGCGTGAAGAGTAAACCCACCCATAATAGAACTTTTTTTCTTCCGTATTTCTGTGTTGGCATGCCACCGAATAAGGCCCCTACAACAGTACCCCACAGGGCCATGGACATAATAAAGAAACCATGGAACCAGGGCGTGGTATGCCAAAGTTGTTTAATAGGCAGATTGGCTCCGGAGATCACCACAGTGTCGAATCCGAAAATGAAACCCGCAAGCGCCGCGGTCAGGGAAATGCGCGTTACATAGGATACCGATCCTTTCGCGGCAACAGGCTGAATAAGCGTTGCCTTTTCAATTATTTGCATGTTGAAGAATTTAATGGATTGCAGGGATGGGGTTGTGCTTCAGTACCGGCAGTGCCGCTTTCAGAGCTTGGCACAGTCCATGAAGGTCCTGTGTAAGAAAGCAAGGTTCGTTTTGAGCGAGGCAGCCATCTCATCATATAGCAGTTTGGATGAGATGAATGTAGATGAAGCAGGACTTAAAATTTTTCCAATCCTATTTCATCTTGTTTTGAATTTACTTTTGACCGTCATTCATTATTAAAGAATTATTTTTAAAGCAGTTATGCGTTATTTTTTTTGCTAAATCCGGTGGCCGTTTATAAAAACGTACCATGGCTTTTAAAATTTATTTCAATCCGAAAAAGGCAAATCAGTTTCGGGGTCGTACCTTAAATAGAAATTGATAGAATTGATATGATATTATAAATGAACTATCGGTAAAGGCCAGAAATTGCTGACTTGACTGCTGCGTATGAATAATTTTCAAAAGCCTCACCTTCTTCTTCTGATCGCCATAGGCCTTCTTGTATCTTCCTGTTTGCAAAGTTGTTCCGACGCGCAAAAGGCAAAGGGATACCGTATTGGCTTTTCCCAGTGCACAGGATCGGACAATTGGCGCAAGACCATGTTGCAGGCGATGCAGCGCGAATTATTGTTCCATCCCGGGTCCGAGATCATATATAAGGATGCACAGGACAATAGCGAACTGCAGGTGCAACAGATCAATGAGCTGCTGAAGGAAAACATCGACATCCTTCTGGTTTCCCCCAACGAGGCTCAGCCGCTAACCCCCATTGTAGAAGAAGTTTTCACCAAAGGAATTCCCGTGGTTGTTATCGACAGAAAAACGGCGTCATCGCTATATACCAGTTTTATCGGAGGTGATAATTATGAAATTGGAAAACTGGCAGCGACTTATGTCGTCAAGACCCTGAACGGAAAGGGGAACGTCGTGGAAGTCATTGGACTGCCAGGCTCCACTCCTGCTATTGAAAGACAAAAAGGCTTTGCGGAGGGCTTGCGCAATTATCCCGGCATCCATATCATTTCGGAAATGTATGGCAACTGGCAAAAAGACAAAGCATCGATGCAGGTTGAAAAAAATATTGCGAAGCTGTCACAGGCCGATCTTGTTTTCGCCCACAACGACCTGATGGCACTTGGCGCCTACGAAATATATAAGAAACATCAGCTGAAAAACCCTGTAAAATTTTTGGGCGTGGATGGGCTGCCCGGTGCGGGAGCCGGTATTGAATTCGTATCCAACAAGATCCTGGACGCCACCCTGCTGTATCCAACCGGCGGAGAAGATGCCATTCAAACCGCGATCAAAATTTTAAACAAAGAACCGTTTGAAAAAGAGAATATCCTGCAAACCCTCGTGATCGATTCTTCCAACGTGCGTCTTATGAAATTGCAGACGGACAAGATCAACAGCCAGCAAAAGGATATTGAACGGCAAAACGAAATGCTGAACGAGCAGGTGAAGATCTATAACAATCAGAAAGCGCTGCTGAATGCAACGGTCGTAGCGCTCGCGCTGATCTTTGTTTTGGGGGGATTCAGTTTTTACTCCTGGCGAAATAACCGGAAAACCAGTCGGCGGCTGGCAGCACAGAACGACGAGATCCTTTCTCAAAAAAATCAGTTGATTGAAATGTCGGCGATCGCGCAGGAAGCTAATGAAGCTAAGCTCAATTTCTTTACCAACATTTCTCATGAGTTCCGCACGCCCCTTTCGCTCATCCTGGGTCCTCTTGAAAGTATTTTGAAAAATCCAAAGCTCGCGCTGTCGGTAAAGCAAAACCTTGAATTCGTCAACAAGAACGTTCTCCGCCTGCTGCGTCTGGTGAACCAGTTAATGGATTTCCGGAAAATTGAATATGGTAAAATGAAGTTGCGGGCAACTGAAAACGACCTGGGTGAGTTTGTAAGAGAGATCACCGATGCCTTCCGTGGACTGGCACAGAAAAAATACATTTCCTTTAACCTCGCCCTCCAGGAAAGAGATATCAGGGTATGGTTCGACGTACAAATGCTGGACAAGGTCTTATTCAACCTTCTTTCAAATGCTTACAAGTTCACCAATGAGCATGGCTATATCAATATCACCGTGTCCAGGAATTTGCAAACCCAAATGGCCATCATCAAAATAGAAGATTCAGGGATCGGTATGACACCGGATACGGTGGAGCACGCCTTCGACCTGTTTTATCAAAGCGACGAGGCCAGCCTGAAGGGGTCAGGCATCGGACTTGCATTATCCAAACAGCTTATTTCGCTTCACAAGGGAACGATTTCGCTGAAGAGCGAAAAATGGAAGGGAAGTATTTTCGAGATCCAGTTGCCGCTGGGCAAATCGCATTTGTCGCCCGAAGAGATCGTGGACAAACAACAATCCGAACCGATCAATTACGAAGACGTAAGAATTTATTCCGTAGATGCCGAACCGATCGTTCCGGAAACGGATTTTCAGCTGAACGACAAGTTGATGTCTACACCGAAAGAACATTCCATTCTCATCATTGAAGACAATAATGACATGCGTGCCTTCTTACGGTTGCACCTGCAAAAGTCTTATGAGATCCATGAGGCGGAAAATGGCGTACTTGGCCAGAACATGGCGTTTGACATTGTGCCCGACCTGATCATCTGCGACATCATATTGCCGGGCAGCAGCGGACTCACGATCACTGAAAAACTGAAGAATGATATCCGCACATCGCATATTCCCATTATCATTCTCACTGCAAAAATTGAAATTGAAAACCAGATAGAAAGCCTGCGCCTGAAAGCCGATGCTTTCATTACAAAGCCCTTCAACATTCAATTCCTGGAGGAAACCATCAATAGTCTTTTGAGAAATCGAGAGTCTTTGAAGGAACACTATACCAGCGAATTGCCGACGGAGATCAGGACGGGCGTATCAAAGAAAATAGACCGGAAGTTTATCAACGAATTTGCGGCCATTGTTGAAAATAATATTTCAAACGAAAATTTTTCCGTTGAACATATTTGTCGCGAAATCGGCATATCAAGGGTACAGCTATACCGCAAGCTGAAGGCGCTGCTGGGCGTGCACGTAAATGACTATATTTTGAACGTACGGCTGCAAAAAGCAAAATACCTTTTGTCTCAGGAAGACCTGACGATAGCAGAAGTAGCGTTTAAGGTCGGATTTTCTTCGCAAGCCTATTTTTCCACGGTATTTAAGTCGAAGTTTTCCTGTACCCCCAGTGTCTACAAGGAAAAATTCAAGAACGCAAATATGTAATTTGTCGGGGGAGCTCCTTTACGGACGGTGAGTGATCAATGATAGATGCTAAATTGTTGAATTTGCTTTTCGTACAGGGCTTACAGTTCCTCTTTCTCTTCGCTGGGCTGCGCGCTTTCCTCGGGGTTTGAGTTTAAGGAACAACCTTTTTGACAAGGTTTTGCTACAGGTAATAATTTATCGGCCTTAGCGCATCCAATTTTTCGTCATTACCACAATTGAATCCTTTTGCCAAGCGATGAATTGAAAAAAAATTGCAGAAAAATAAGGCCTACCCGAATTGTAATAGTCTTTCCATTCTTCTCACCCCTCCGTTGATATCATGAGCCCTAAATATTTATTTGAACTCGGGCAAAGGGCATATCCGATCGTGGCTTGATCGCTGCG
>DATMHB010000632.1:0-14266 GCA_035555175.1 Flavisolibacter sp.
GCCATTCAATTTCATCAGCTCCGGTTTATAGTCGAACATATCCAATTGCGAAGGTGCTCCGGCCATGTGCAGGTAGATGACACTTTTTGCCTTTGCAGGAAACATCGGCATTTTCGGAGCAAGCGGATGTGCCGGGTCGAAGGGAACGGCTGATGTATAAGAACCACTACTTCCTGGGCCGCACGACTGGAGCAGAGAGCCCAAAGCAAGAGAACCAAAACCAAAGGCACATTCTTTTAAAAAATGCCGTCTGGTATGAAGTCTTGCAACAGCCAATTGGGCTTCGTTCACCAATCTTTGATTATGTATTTCTTTTTGTGTCATTTTGTTTTCGTCTCTGCACCTGATTTATCAAGGCCCGGCTGTGATGCAACAGGAACGCCACGACGGATCGCAGCTTCAATTCTTTGTTACGATCTCGTCCAAATTCAAAAATGCATTCATTACTACGACCAGGGCTGCAGTTTCGGGATTGTTATGCTCGTCCTGCACACCAATCATCTCACAGGCCCGATCCGGATCTTTTTTAAACTTTTGCAGCGCGGTATAATATAAGTTTTCCAGCGCCCTCAGTTTCAAATTTGATATCGGTTTATAGAATGCGTTCTCATAAGCCTTGCTGATCTTCACTGCTACATTACCATTAGCTTCTTTTTCCATTTTATAAGCCAGCTGTCTGGCTGCCTCCAAATAAGCCGAGTCATTTAAAGTGGCCAATGCCTGCAAAGGCGTGTTGGTTCTGATGCGCCGTGAGGTGCACACTTCTCTCCCAACGGCATCAAATGCTGTCATCGACGGATAGGCAGACGTGCGCTTCCAGAATGTGTAAACGGCTCTGCGGTACTGGTCCTCCCCTTCAGCTTTTTTCCAATAATCGCCGTTCCATGGCGACATCCAAACGCCTTCCGGCTGCCAGGGCATTACACTTGAGCCAAACATTTTCTCGCTTAACAATCCACTTAGCGCTAAGGCCTGGTCACGGATCTGTTCTGCGGACAAACGAACCCGCGGACCTCTTGCATAAAATTTATTGTAGGGATCTTTTTCCAAATTTTCTTTGGTCAGCCTCGAATCCTGCCGGTAAGTCGCTGAAAGAACAATTTCCTTCAGCAGTTTTTTGATACTCCAGTTGTCGTCATACATGAACCGATAAGATAAAAAATCAAGGAGCTCTCTATCTGTAGGCTCCGCACCTTGCGTGCCCAGGTCTTCAAGCGTTTCAACAATGCCGGTGCCAAAAAGCTGCTCCCATAACCGGTTCACCATGGTACGGGCAGTGAGGGGATTTCGTTTATCTGTGAGCCACATGGCGAGACCCAAACGATTGTTGGGAACATTCTTCGGAAACGGATTTAAAACATGCGGAACGCCGGCCGTTACTTCTTTTCCCTTTACCAGCCAATTGCCTCTTTCAAAAACAAAAGTTTTGCGGTGAAGGCTTGCCGGGTTGTCCAACATCACCGGCGTAGCGGGCATATCTTTCGTGAGCAATTCCCAATAGGTTTTCTTCATCGCCGCAAACCCATCCTGTCCTTTCCCCGGAAATGGATTGGTGAAGTAAAACCAATCGAATTGCAGACCGCCATTGTTCGGGCTTTTAAGGTTTGGATTTTTATAAGTGAACCACAGATCATGGACTCCCTGCAACGAGGGCAGATCAACTTCCATGAATTGCCAACCTTTGGTCTTTGGGATGGAGATGGCTTTCAACACCGCCCCGTCCCTGCTGTCCAGGTGAATGGTCCAAACACCGCCGGGCAAGAAACCGTTGAAGCGAAACAGCAACTGCGTTTTATCGTTCAGATCAACCTGCTTCAGGCGGGCTGTAGACGGGTTGCGCATGACGAGCCATTTGGTATCGCTCAGCTCACAATTCTGAAAAGCATCTGTCTGGATAGAGTTGATAGCCGGTTGCCAGGTTTTTAAAAACTGAAGGATTTCTTTGGATCGCGCTGCAAAGCCATTCTGTTGCAGCCAGCCTTTGAGCTTTATTAAATTCAAGCTGTCCTGCCCTGTAAAATGACGAAGCAATGGATAATCAGCCCAGGTATCTTCATCACGGGTATCGTTGAAGAAAGCCATGAACTTGTAATATTCATCGTGAGTGAAAGGGTCATAGGGGTGCGAGTGGCATTGAACGCAGGAAAACGTTGTACCCATTAATGCCTGCCAGGTAGTGTTGACACGGTCAATAACGGCTGCGGTCCTGAATTCTTCATTGTCCGTTCCTCCTTCGTCATTGGTCATCGTATTTCGGTGAAAGGCTGTCGCGATAATTTGATCCTCACTTGCGCCGGGCAATAGATCGCCTGCTATTTGTTCAATCAAAAACTGGTTGTAGGGCATATCCTGGTTAAAAGCGCGGATCAGCCAGTCGCGATAATGCCAGATGCTGCGACCTGCGTCTCTTTCATATCCTTTTGTATCGGCGTAGCGGGCAAGGTCCAGCCACATGGCCGTCCATTTTTCTCCAAAATGCCGTGAGGCCAAAAGCGAATCAACTAAATCTTCGTAAGCTTTTTTGCCATTGTTGCTTAAAAATTTCCCGGCTAAGGATGGTGATGCAGGCAGGCCGATGAGATCGAAGCACACTCTTCTGAGTAAAGAAGGTTTATCAGCTTCGGCGGATGGGGTGAGCTTTTCTTTTTCTATTTTTTGGTAAATGAAATGATCTATGTCGGTCTGGGGCCAATCCCATTTGTTTCCCGCAAGGAGTCCGAAAAATCTGCGCTGCGGCTGAGGTACTTCAACTTTTTGTACGGGAACATAAGCCCAGTGATCTCCCCAACCGGCACCCTGCTTTACCCAATCGGTGAGGATGTCGATTTCCTTTTTGGTCAAAGGCTCGTGATGATAAGGCATTCGTTCTTCCGCATCTTTTGAAGTGATACGGCGTATCATCTCGCTTTTTTCAGGAAAGCCGGGCACAATAGCATACTTACCGGATTTGGTTTTCTGCAAAGCTTCTGAGCGAAACAAAAAGCTCAGGTCGGCCTGGCGTCTCACACCGCCATGACAGACAATGCATTTTTTATTAAGAATGGGCTTTACTTCAGAAATATAATCTACTCTATGACGGACGCTACTATAAACGAAGGCGGCGGCAATAAGAATCAAAGCAGCGGAAACAATGGTCAGCTTTTTTGTTTGGCGGATCACGATGAACAGGTTGTTGATCAGTTGCAGCGGCAGGGCAATTACCCGGGGCAAATAACCATAGCCTAAGTTAACAAATGTCCTGACTTTGAGATAAGAATATTTAAGGGCGAAGCGGGGATCTGTCTGGAAGCGAAACCCCACAACTCAGGTTGCAATAAACGCACCGGTTTTTTCTTCAGCTGATCTCATAGTCATCCATCCGGCCTATTCTCCTTCACAGAAGTTTTTAAAATACGACAAAACGATTTATGACGTCATTCCACTAATATCCAAGTCATTGGTAAAATAACTGCTAGCCGGCATTTGTTTTTAACGTCCTTATTCTACCCATCCATACAAATAGAGCATTTCATATTTGTTTCCGCACGGCTGAGACTGCAGAAATAGCTTCGCATTTTGATCCGGTGTAAAACATTTTACGATCAGCGGCCCGAAGCAAATGTCAATGCCTGAGACGTATTTCCGTCGTACACCCATAGCAGGATTGGTTTCTTCGAGTCGTCGATAATAGACGAAAGTTTGGTCAAAAATGCAAAGGAAACCATGGTGCATCCGGAGCTGTTGCAGATGGGTTTGGGATAAATCTCCTCATCGGGCACGCAACTGTATCCATGCAATACAACGGCGCGGTCAAAAGCATTGCAGTTCGTATTTTGAAGGCCATACAATTTATAAGCTTTGCCATATTGACCATTATAGGCAAAGCCTACTTTATACAGGCCAAGCGAAGTACATCCGCTGCCCATCGCATTGGAGAACCTGGCTTCTTTCAGGAACATCTGGTCGCAACTTCCGTGCGCAACCAGGCCGGAAAAGGCCACGCTATTATTGGTGAAATCGTAAACAAAGAAGCGTTTTAATCCGCTTTGCAAGCTCATGTCAAGCAGGAAACAATAACGGGTTGAATATCCCTTCTTCTCAGCGTACATTCTTATTGCATTGGCCCTTCTGTCTAATTTTGATAACGATAGCTGTTGTTTCCTGAAGGGGCTACACATCGTTAGAAGCAGTACGGCGCCGGTAAGGCACGATGTTCTAAGCGTTTTCATAGGTTGGGTTTTCTCCAAAATAACAGAAATGACGAGAAGATGAAATCGGAAGATCCTATCAAAAAACCGCATTTTTTAATGGCGGCCGGCGGTCATTTCACGAGTACATACACAAAGTAGAATTACGGCGTTGCTGTGCTATACGGGATAAGGGTGCTGCGGCGACATCATCTTTTCCGCATGGCTTTATCAATAACAACCATTGAACTTCGACCAACGCAATTTGCGTTGCGGAGGCAGTTTTTCAATCACGAATCAAATGATATGGGTTTATAGTATTTGGTGTTCATTGAGGCAATCGAAGATGTGCGAGATAAACTGTTGCCGATTCGCGAATGGCAATTCTTCAAAATGATTTTGTTGGATAGGTCGCGCCCCCTATTTTTGCGCCGGAGAGATGGCAGAGCGGTCGAATGCGGCGGTCTTGAAAACCGTTGACTGTAACAGGTCCGGGGGTTCGAATCCCTCTCTCTCCGCCTTCGCCCACCGAAGCTTTAGCGCAGGTGGGCTTTGCTTTTATAGCAGTTAGCTCTGTATTCCGGTGGGCTACGGCGGACTTCGTCCTCCGGAACATCTCGTCAATTTTCTGTGTTTTTCCTGTCAGTGTTTACAAAATCATTCGTCGGAGGTTTCATACAATTCTACTTTCCAGGTGGACAACGCATACTGACCTACTTGCCAGACACACTGCTTAACTCGCATAAGTTTAATAAATTTTGGAAGACCGACTTTTTAAAGGGGAAACACCTTATACCTAATTGGAACTTTAGAAAAATAGAAGGAACAATAAATAGTGGTTAGACGTGCCATGCCTTTAACATGGATTTGGCGCTATACCGCCTGATGGCCAATCTACGAACTGCTTCAATTAAACTTCATCTAACTTACCCGACAAAGGGAACACGAACTTCCGGTACAGAAGGTAAGCCCAGAGCGTTACTCCCAATGCGTGCAGATATTTATATGAGACAGACAGATTTGCAAAGTTTTACCGACCATTACGTTTCTGCCGCCTGATGCGGCTCGTCTCTACACTAAGTGGTTGGGAAGTTTTCCGGTCACAAGGTCGAATAAAATACACCATGATCATGTCAGAGGAAATACTATTTTAGCTCAGCAACTAACTAGTATTATGAGTAATCAGACCCTATACCGGGTGATAGCCATATCGCTGCACATGTTCCTGAATTTTATATTGATCAGTTATTTGATGTCGTTTGACTGGACAGCGAGCTGGTTGCGGTTCGGCGGTTTCCTCATCATTCTTCTCGTGTTGTTTCTCCTGTTTGTCAGGCACCTGTTGTCTTTTATCGCATTCATTAAATCTAGATCATGATATCTTTTATTTTTTTTGTTGTCAGTTTTTTATTGTTTGGCGCCATTTTCGGAATATTTAGAAGGAGCCGGTATTCCAACCAGGACGGCCGGTTCAGAATGAGCGCTTTAGTTTCTGTTTTCATTACTATCGTCTTGTCGTTCCTTATTGTTGCTATAAACCCTATCGATGTTGAAAGGATCGATGCGGGGCATGTAGGTATAAAAGTGAGTAACGTCGGAGATAACAGGGGGGTTGGCAAAACCGAGTACGTTACCGGGTGGGTATTTTATAATTCCTGGATCTCAAAAATCTATGAATTTCCCATCCATCAGCAGCACATCGACTACGAATCAAACGATATCGTCACGAAGGGTGGTTTCAGGGCTACGATCAAACCCTCCTTTAATTATTCCATCAATGCAGGAAATGTTGCCGACATGTTTCAAAATCTGAGAGTGGGTGTTAAGGAAATGGAGCAGGGATGGCTAAAGAATGCCATTGTGGGCTCAGTGAATGATGTTGCCAATCGATATACGGTAGATTCGATTTTCAATCATCGTGAAGAGTTCGAGGCTGACATCGTACGCGAATGTAACAAGAGGGTCTCCAAATGGTTCAACGTGTCGCAGCTGCGCACAAACATTGTTCCCCCGACGGAAATCTCCGAATCAATCGTTGCGAAAACAAGAGCCATCCAGGAAGTGCAGGTAGCAGAGAACCGGCGCCAGGTGGCTATTGCGGAGGCGGAAAGAAAAATAGCGGAAGCGAGGGGAGATTCCGCGCAGGCCGTGATCCAGGCGGCCGGTAGAGCCGAGGCTATAAAAAGAGAACAATTATCGTTGACGCCTTTATACATCGAGTATATCAAGATTCAGAAATGGAGCGGGCAGGTGCCCACAACTGTTGCCGGCAATTCAGGCTTTATGATACAGCTGCCAAGAGAGACAAAGGAGTAACTGCGTCGGCACAAGAGCGGCACGCCGACAGGAGTCCTGATCTCGCCGCGTCTTTGCAAACATCCCTAAAGGAAAAATGATCGAGGGAATAAAAAAGGCCCGTATTTCGCGAGCCGATGAACATTAGGCGAAATCCAAACGGTCATTCCTCCCTAGATGAGTGTAAATCAAACTAACATTATTGATGCTACGGAATTTGTAGCGAAGGTCATAACAAAGGGGAAGTAGCCTTTAAAAGACCCGTCTCGCGGGTCGAAGTAAGGGCTTCATTGGTGTACCGAACAAATACATTGCTCATCGCTTAGAGCATTATCTAAAAACTGGACGGGAAGGACTTTTGCCAAGCGTCCGGCCATACTGCAGAGGCGGCTGCAGCCTTGTTGCTCTCAGTGGCTTTGGCACCATTTTTAATCCGACTATATAGGGCAAATTCATTTCTTCTTTCAAATTTGAGCGTATGCAACAATTTTTATACATCATTTTGTTCTCGGCGTTGATTGCCGGATGCAATGATAATTCAGCAACAACCCCGAACGAATCAAGAAAAATCAGAACAAAAAAATCAGCCAATGGGCTCCAATTAAACGCAGGTGAAGCGTACTTCGACAGCACAGGCGCTGCAAACGCGGACACCCTCGGCATGGCCGAATTCCTGGCGCTCAAAGCCGCAAGGTTCCGACAGTCAGATAGGGTGGAAGCCAATAATTCAAAAAACAAAGCCAATAATTCAATATACAAAAATGAAGTAAACGTCGACACCTTAGGCTGGGCAGAATACAAGAGAACCAGAGAGAAGACTGAGCGTCAACCTATAGAGGTTCCAAGCCGCCACCAGGAAATAACAACGGCATCCAAAAAGCCTTACAATTCCCGGAATTCCACGACGAGCAAAAAACAGGCGCCTGAGCGGCAGAGCATGTCCAACGCTGAGAATAACTCGCCAAATGATTCGGCGGTGGCTGCCGTTCCTGCTGAACAAACGAAAGAAAAGAAAGAAGTAAACAGACACGTAAGCAATAAAACAAAAGGCGCAATAATCGGTGCAGTTACAGGAGCTGCCGCAGGAGCCGCTATTAATAAACGAAACCGAAAAGCAGGCGGTGTTGTGGGAGGTATTCTCGGAGCCGCTACAGGTTATGGAATTGGTCGTCACAAAGACAAAAAAGACACAGCAGCAAAGGGAGGAAAACAGACCCCCGATAACAAACAACAATTTTGATTATATGTCTCCCTTTTCGCCGGTAACGGCAAGTCCGGCTGTTCAAGGGCTCGTGCGAATACCGTAACGCTTTCAGAAGCTGAAGACCCTGCCATCGCTAAACCATTTGCAATAGGTTCAACAATTGCTTTCCCGACCAAGACTTGCGCCGACCTTAAAACTTCAACAACGGTTGCGATTGCAGTGCCAATTCATCATAGTCCGAAAAGAGCCAGGTCAGGAACCGTTCGATCCCTTTACCGCCTTTGCATTTTATAATGCATCGGATATTTAATCCGCGCAAAAATCCCCGCTATCAACTGTATACCCGATGAGGTCCGGCGCCCAGTCCGGTGCACGGAGCTGCCAGGCAATTGAAATTGCACTTCCATTTGGCATCCAAAACCCTTTCATCCGGAGTCAACGTCATCAACAAGAGCGTGCCATAGCCGTACATTTTTATGGAGAGCACAGTATATTGGGGTAAATATAATGGCCAGGGCCAGGCTTTGACATGGCCCAACATTGACGAAAAACAAATGATTAATGACTGATAGATATTTTACACCCTTTCCAATTTTGACAACTGCAAGGCTAACCCTTAGACAATTATCGATTCAGGACCAACAAGGCATTTTTGCGTTGCGTTCAGACAAAGAGATAAACAAATACCTTAACAGGCAACCTAGCAAGACAATTGAAGACGCTATAGATTTTATCAACAAGATTAATGACAACATTAAAAAAAATAATTCAATCTACTGGGCTATAACCTTTACAAAGACAAGAACCTTTGTTGGGACAATTTGTCTATTTGATTTTTCAAACGAAAAAAGCAGTTGTGAAATCGGGTATGAGCTTATGACAAATTTTCAAGGACAGGGGATCATGAAAGAAGCGGCAGAAAAAGTGATAGGCTATGCTTTTGAAACATTGCAGTTTGAAAAAATAATAGCTTTCACTCACCACGGCAATCAGAGTTCAACTAAACTATTGAGGAAATTTAACTTTATAAAATCCGAAGAATCCGATAATGAAAATGCTGATTTTAATATTTTTATATTGACACATTCAAATCTTCACCGATAAGAAACCTATATTAGTAATAGAACGGCGACCGGAATGAAGAGTGCGGCAGCCGCTGGGAGAAAGAAGCGGTTTCCGTCGAAACAATGAGCGGGGGCAGTCGCTTTCTTAAAAACATATCGTTTACTTTCTTTCCTTTTGTTCACGGTTGTATTTTCTAAATATTCAATTATTTGAATTTTTTCCGCTCAAAATAGTCTACAACTCTATCCTATTGCCTGCTGGTGTTTCTTTCGCATGGCCTTTCAACCTGCACTCATGCCCTGTACCAGAAATATTAAAACACAAATCTTTAAAGTCAATTTGAAAGGACCGTTCAGTGACCGTCACGACCCCGTTCATTCCATCGAATTTAATTATCGATTCGTCTAACATCACATGATAAATTCAATACACTTATTAGTTTTATCAAAGCACTCAAAAACCGGGATCAGCGTTAAGCACCGGCTTTGAAAATTCTATGAAAACCCAACGCTATGTCCATTTCTTACCAATTTTCGGGCGGGAATCTCGTCCTCACCTCAGGAACCGGCATTTCCAATTATACTACGAGAGAGAAGGGCAAATTCCAGGTAAGGCATAAAAGCGGTACGAGGGAGTTTGCAAGTCTGGTGGCCGCCACGCTTTTTTATTCCGGCCTCGCATGCAGGGCCTCCATCTGGGATATCACGGAAGAACCAGAAATGATAGAATCAAAATTCTTTGTTTTTTGATTCTCGGCAGATCTCTTGTTATCTACAATCAAGGGTTGATCAGTGCATAAATGAATGGTCTCGCATTCCCTATCCGAATCTTTTTGTTGCCACTATAAATATTTTTTGGTTACAATCAGGTCATAGAGAATACGCGTAAACTATTCGAGCAAAACAATGGGCTCAGAAGAGCGCTTGTGCCGGGAAGGCCGGGGGTCTACCCCATCAAGGACTATGGCGCTGTTCAAATAGTGATGCACCGGTTCTGTCATCAGGAAAACGGAACAGAGGATTGCGGAACGTTTAAGTTTATTCACATCTGGGAAAAAAGACCTGAAGGTTGGAAGCTAACAAGAGTGATCAGCTACCACCATTGAATGCATCAGGCTCATAGTAAAATGTAATTGCGCCGCAAGAAAATGTTTTGGTGCTAAGCAGCTTAAGACGAATGGTGTGGTTGATATCCCTGAATAAGCGCAAGCCCTTCCCTGCTATTGTTGGTTGTACTGACAGCTGGTACTCGTCGATTAAGTCGAGCTGCATTAAACCAACAATTAAAGCGGGGCTGCCCACTACAATGGACTTGCCCGGTTGTTGCCGGAGCGCTTCAACCTCTTCTTTAATGCCCCGCCTTGCCAGTTTTGCATTTTTCCAGCCAACGTTTTTCAACGTGTGGGAAAAAACGACTTTAGGTATGTTGTGGATCAATACGGCAAACTGATCGAGCGCTTCGTTACCGGTAGGATGCTCTACTATGGCTGGCCAGTAACTTTCCATAAGCTGATATGTTATCCGTCCATATATCAGGGTGTCTGCATTACGTAACAGCTCATTGTAGTGCTGATGTATTTCGTCATCTGCAATCATCGCCGTGTGGTCGCAAAATCCGTCAAGTGTCATATTCATGGCTGCAATTACTTTCCTCATTTGATTTTTTATTTGTGAGTTCAGTCCCGCTTGAAGTTTGCGGCCGGCTGGGTGCGCAAGATAAAACTTGTTCCCTGCTGAAGCAACGCCTGCAGACGTGGCCCATTCAGCGTGGTTTATCGTCACTTTTACAAAATAGAGAAAAAGCTTTACGCCCAACCAAAGCTGGATATAGTTTCCTTTGACTCTTTTAAATCGCCGTAATAAAATTGGTAAGGTAACTTTTATCAAGGGCACGTCGGATCGCCATTTTCTCTACCTTTCTTTTCCTCAGGTCGATCTCCTGGTTGCAAAGGACTTTTGTTGCCTCTATCCGTTACCTGTGTCACCAGGAGATCTTGCAATTTCGAGGGTGAACTTTGACTAATAGCGGGGCCGTTACTCCGTATCCCTTGCGAAGAGGCACAAAGTTGTTTCGGAAAAATTAAATGCGCGGCCATCATTCGGTCCCCAATGCTTTGGCAGGATTTACCGCCAGG
The DNA here is from genome assembly GCA_035555175.1 of Flavisolibacter sp. Classification (GTDB taxonomy): domain Bacteria; phylum Bacteroidota; class Bacteroidia; order Chitinophagales; family Chitinophagaceae; genus Flavisolibacter. The sequence continues at coordinate 10,865 of DATMHB010000632.1, forward strand.
TTCCTGATTGCTATTTTGATACAGCTTCTCAACCTGATCCGGGGTCATTGCAGAAGATAAAATAAGCTCTAAACTAAAAGCTTTTTCCTTCCATTCTTTCAAGGTGCTCCAAAAATGCTTTCCCAGCTACTTCAGCACCTACTTTTTCAGCCAACCGCCACCAGCTTAAGATCTCTTCAATATAATAAGCCACATCGGGGTCTCTTTCCTGGATGCGATTGAGTTCTTCCAACTCCTCCACAGTTGCATCACCCGAAATCTTTTTGCCGATGAGACGCCAAAGATCCTGATCCATAAAATCGATTCAACTACCATCGGGCATTGAAAAACATGCCAGTAAATAAAAAGTTGATCTTCCACAGATTAGAGGAAGGGATCAAGATGTGTTGTCCGCTTTTGATACAGCGGGTGATTGTTTTTGAATAAGACCACGGCCTGGAAAATTGTGACGTGCACAAGAAGATTTTCTGGAATGCCGGCCTGTCAAAAGATCCGCCAAAGTTCTGAAGGGATCATGTTGCTATATGGGTCACGCCAAGCGCCTCCAAAAACCGCTCCAGCGAATTGCTGTCTTCCGCAAGCACATGCAAAATATCACCCGCCGCGAGCTTGGTCGACCCGTTGGGCGCGATGAATACATGGCCTCTTTTGATAGCAAGAATATTTACTGTGGAAGGAATGTTCAGCTCAACGATGCGCCTCCCCGCTGCAATGGCACCTTCGTTCAACGTCACTTCCTGCATATCGGACTTGATATTATCCCCCGCTTCGAAATCAAAGTCTGTCCTTCGCTTCACTGCTGCAGGAACAGACACATGCAACAGCTTTGCTACAAACGAAAGCGTTGTTCCCTGCAGCAGAACAGAAGTAACTGAAATAAAAAATACGAGATTAAAGATCAGGTCAGCTTTGGCAATGCCGGAAAGTAGCGGATAAGTAGCGAATACAATGGGAACACTGCCCCTAAGTCCCACCCAAGAGATAAATGCCTTGCTGCGGAAATTGGATTTGAAAAAAGATAGTGCAACAAAAACACCTATGGGCCGTGCCACAAAGATGAGGAATGCGGATATCATCAATCCCATTCCAATTAGAGGAGCAATATGCGACGGAAAAACAAGAAGTCCCAGCGTTAAAAACAAAATGATCTGCATGAGCCAGGCCTGGCCGTCATAAAATTTGATGAGGCTTCGTCTTTTCACCATATTTCTGTTGCCCATGATGACAGCACAGAGATAAATAGCCAGGAAGCCATTGCCGCCAACGAAATCAGTAAACGAGTACGTGAAGATCGCAAGACCCAGGGTAAGTACCGGATACAGACCCTCGGTCTCCATTTTGATATTATTGATCAGCCAGACGCTTGCCCTTCCCATGACGAAGCCGATAGCGCCGCCCAAAATAAATTCTTTGAAGAAATGCGGTATCAGCTCGGCCAAATTTGCCTGCCCGCTGGCGACGATGGAAGTAAGTGAAATGGTGAGGAAGTACGCCATGGGGTCATTGCTGCCGCTCTCCAGTTCGAGCACGGGTTGTAAATAGCCCTTCAATCCGATTCCCTTACTTCTTAAGATTGAAAAGACAGCTGCTGCATCGGTGGCAGAAATTACAGAGCCCAACAACATGCCTTCGGCAAGTGTAAACCCAAATGCATAGTGAACAAAGACGCCAACAGAAAGTGCCGTAAGAAAAACACCGATGGTGGAAAGTGCGATGCCTCGCCACATCACCGGCTTTATGCTTTGCCAATGCGTATCGAGGCCGCCCGAGAACAAGATGAAGTTCAGGGCCACAATGCCTATGAACTGGGCCAGACCTGTATTATCGAAGTAAATACCGCCGAGGCCTTCGGAGCCCGCCAGCATTCCGACAATGAGAAAGAAAATAAGGGTAGGCACACCCAACCGTTTAATCGTCTTGCCCGCTATGATGCTGATCAATAGCAATATGGATCCGATCAATAGAATATTTCCTGTTTCGATTGACATACTACCTGGTTTACCTACACTATTAATTTATGAAAATCCTTTTTACCGGGAGCTTGCTTTTTCGGCTTCTTTTTTTTGATCCCTGTTATGTACATACACCAGCAGACCGATTATGCCGCCCAAAATGCCCAATAAAATCACGGCTGTTACAATAGTAGACATGATCCAATGTTTTGATTAGAAAATTTGCTTACTGTAAAAAAACGAAGGTTGCCGTCTACCAGAAATTGTGCGAAGGGTAAATATGAAAAAGATATTGCTTGAAGGGACAGACCGGCAGGGGTTCACCGTCAACATGATGCACCTCACCAATCACCTGCGCCGCGGCTGGGCCAGGATCAATAAGGTTATGCGGGGATTGCGTGCGGATGGGGTTGCCTGCACTAATAAATGAATGGGGAATTTCAATTTCGCTGTGAGCACAATGGGCGGCAAGGACAGAAGCATCTTTACCTTGCTGTGGAGCAGATGCATGGGCGCCTTGCCCGTTGCTACCTGTAAAACAGAGCAAAAAAACCGGCAGCAGCGATATGGAGAGCCAATATTTCCTCACTGGCGCGAATGTAGTGAAGAAACCATCAGCATTTTAATTGTTTAATCAGGTTTAACAAACCGGATTGTTCGAGCGTTTTATTCTGACCATAATGTTACAAAGAAGCAATAAGGTTTCCGGTTGAAGCATGAGTGCTTTGATGATGTCGTTGAACGGTTCTGTACCGGACACAAGATAGTAAGCCGACACGGTGTGCATCTGAGGATTGACATTGAGTGGAAGTGTGGAGAGCTGGAAAATTAAGTTGCGGCCGTAGTAAAAGTGTAGGCGCCTTTTTGTGCAGCGGAAATTCCGGAGAATCAGGTCAGTGAAACAGACGCCGCACTTCGCTGCCGCTGCCACACTCCTTTTGGGGGCGCCCCCCCAAATGAAAATTACAGTAGCCGATTTTATAAACCAGGGGAATTTTCCCCGGATAAAATAGAATATTCATTTTCAAATTTGAATTTGCCCAATAAAGTGATTCCCGTCATATTGAATTCATGAATCAATTTGCTCATTTCATTTCGGCTTCATCTTTCTTCACCTTGCACACATCCACCAGATGTTACGGACCATCTCATTCCATCCTGCCAATGCCCAATGCCGTTCTCTACACGGTGACAATAACGCTCCGTATATCCGGATGTTGACAGCATCTCATATTCTTATATCCGGTCAGGAATAACTTTTTCTTCACCATCACCAGGCCGATCCTGCCTAAGCCTGCGGTCTCGCATAAAAGATGCCCGGCAAATCCCGCGGCATGGGAGACTTGCCGTAATTGAAATTTCACAACAAGGATCATGTAAATTTTCCGGCCGGTTGAAGAATAGGCAAAATTTTGCAGTCCAACACATTGCCTTCACAACACCTTTCCTG
>DATMHB010000633.1:0-6479 GCA_035555175.1 Flavisolibacter sp.
TGGCGCCGCAGAAAGGATGAGCAAGACCGAGCTTGCCTTAAATTTTATTCTTAGTCTTGACGAGATCAGTACTGTCATCACCGGCATTCGCACACCGGAACATGTTGTGCAGAATACAAGGGAAACAAGGAGGCTGCAGGATATTCATCTCAGGTATCTTCAATCGCTTGCGGACCAGGAGTGGAAATCTATCTTGGAAGAGATGGAAAAGCAAGGCTAGAAATTAAAAGCCGCAAGGGCGTTGTCAATCCTGTCGATCGTTTCCTCCTTACCAAGCACCTCAGCAATGTTGAATACAGGCGGACCGAATTTTCCGCCAACAAGCATAATCCGGAAGGGCAGCTGCAGTTCACCAGGCTTGATGCCGGCCTGCTCCGCCAATTGTTTGAAGACGGTCTCGAGCGTGTGCCCGTTCCAGTCTGCCACTCTGGCCAGTGCTGTTGAATAGGATGCGAAGAACGATCTTTTTTCTTCGTTCCATTTTACGCGGAAGGGCGCCGTATCATAATCTTTTGGCGACCTAAAGAAAAAGCTGCTGTGTTCCCAGAAATCGGTGAGCAAGGTGCACCGGTCCTTCACGAGATTGAGCACGCTGTTGAAGTATTGATCATCCGCGATCGTCAGTCCTTTTTGCCGGAACAATTCTTTCACCCGGTCGCTGTATTTTTCCACCGGCAGTTTCTTGATCCACTCGTGGTTGAACCATTTCGCTTTTTCGAAATCGAACTTCGCGCCGCCCTTGTGAACTTTTTCGATAGAGAAGCGTTGCACGAGTTCATCCAGTGAAAAGAGCTCCTGTTCTGTACCGTCGTTCCATCCCAACATGGCCAGCAAATTAATAAAAGCTTCGGGCAGGAAGCCACGTTCGCGGAATCCTTCGGTGAGCTCACCTGTTCTTGGATCGGTCCAGTTCATGGCAAACACAGGAAAGCCATATTTTGCTCCATCCCTCTTGCTAAGCTTGCCGCTTGGCCCAAGTATCAATGGAAGGTGTGCCCATTGAGGCATGGCTTCTTCACCGAACAGCCACCGCCACAATAAAATGTGGACAGGTGCGCTAGGCAGCCATTCTTCTCCCCTGAATGCATGCGTGATCTGCATAAGGCAATCATCCACAACAACGGCAAGGTGGTAAGTAGGCATGCCATCGGCTTTCAACAGAACCTTATCATCGATGACCGAAGTATCGAAGCTTACTTCACCACGGATCATGTCGGTAAACTTTACAGTTTCGTGTTCGGGCATGCGAATGCGGATCACGTGGGGTGTATGCTTGTTCAGCAACTCTTTTACTTCCTCTTGGGAAAGGGTAAGGGAGTTGCGCATCTGTTGCCGCACGTTGTGATCGTATTGGGGATTGGTATTGCTTTCGCTTCTTAATCTGCTGCGCATCTCATCCAGCTCTGCAGCCGTGTCAAATGCATAATATGCATAGCCCTGCTGCACCAGTTTTTCTGCATATTGCCTGTATTGGTCCTTTCGTTCACTTTGCCTGTACGGTCCTGCGCTGCCTCCGTGTTTTGTACTTTCATCGGGCTGCAGGCCACACCATTGCAGTGTTTCAAAGATGTAGTCTTCAGCACCGGGAACAAAACGGCTCTGATCTGTGTCTTCGATCCGCAGGATAAAATCTCCGTTATGGTGGCGCGCAAAAAGATAATTGTATAAAACGGTGCGAACGCCACCGAGGTGTAATCCTCCGGTAGGACTGGGTGCAAAACGAACGCGAACTTTTTTGGACATGCGGCAAAAATACGAAGGAAGGAGCTGGAATGATGGCACGCGAATATGTTGCAGTGTTGAGCAATCTTGTCTGTTCATTTCCTGATTATCTTCACGCAGACAAATAATTTTTCATTGCGGATGCACCGTTATTTTATCAAGACGCCGTGGATCGCCAAGCGGTTTTTTTCTTCCTACGTATGGGATCTGCCCGCCGATGGAAATGCCGTGTATCTGACGTTTGATGACGGTCCTCATCCTGTCATTACACCATGGGTGCTCGATACGCTGAAGCAATATGGTGCGGAAGCGACTTTTTTTTGTATCGGAAATAATGTGCAGCGTTTCCCGGCTGTGTACAAAAGAATTCTTGATGAAGGTCATGCGGTGGGCAATCACAGCTTTCATCATCTCAATGGATGGAAAACTTCCGGGCAGGCATATATGGACGATATATCGAAAGCAGCGGAGGTTATCGACAGCAACTTATTTCGTCCGCCTTATGGAAGGATCAGGCAGGCGCAGGCACGAAAGGTTGCGGCGGCGATGGGGCATGCAGATGCGAAGATCATTATGTGGGATGTTCTGAGTGCCGACTTCGACCGGGCTTTTACGGCGGAAGAATGTTTTAGCAACGTTGTGGATCATACAGTGGCGGGATCCATCATCGTGTTTCATGATAGTGAGAAAGCTTTTGGCAAATTGCGTGAAGTATTACCCGGTGTACTTAAGGAGCTGACCGGCGCCGGATTTCATTTTAAAAAAATTAAGATATAATTGAAAAGGCTTCGTTCGATAAAAAATTAGGGCCTGGGTAGAAACCCTGGCCCGTTTTTAATCCGTACCCTATGAAAACTGGTTTAAAGGTAAAAACTTTTTCTGAATATAAAATTCAAATTAATTTTCACATATTATCCTCCGTGTGGGACAGTTTATGCCGAAATCAGACACCAAAGAGACGGCCTCCACTTCGCGCCGTCCTGCACGAAATTCAGGTTGAAAAGGTCAGGGAATATGGTTGGATTTTGCTCACGTCTCACCTTCATTCGAGGCATGCTAAATCCGCAGAATCGTTCTCCAGTGCGGTTTTCACGGGAATGGAGTGCTGATAAAATGATCACGCACGAAAGTATTTCGCCTTTTAGCGATTGTCGAAGGCATGGCTGCCGGAACAAGTCGATGTTCGAATTTTTATTGCCGGGTTCGCTTACTGCCATCATGGAGCACAGGAATCTTGAATTATTTTACGTGCTTTGTTGCCTGAAATATCTCCGCTAAGTGATTGACAGCCATACCCATATTTATTTGCCCGAATTCGATGACGACCGCGATGCAGCCATTCAAAGAGCAGCCGACATGGGCGTGAAGACCTTGCTCATGCCCGCCATTGATTCGACCACGCATGATAAAATGCTGAAGGTGGAGATGGAACATTCGAGCTGCCGCTCAATGATGGGGCTTCATCCCTGCTCTGTGAATGATGATTATCGGAAAGAGCTCAACATCGTTCGCGGTTATCTTACGCAACGGCCGTTTGTTGCGATAGGTGAGATCGGTCTCGACTTTTACTGGGACAAAACTTTTACTTCGCAGCAGTATGAAGCTTTTCATGAGCAGATCAGGATGGCGCTCGATGCCGCGTTGCCGATCGTGATCCATTCGCGGAATGCGATTGATGAATGCATTGATGTGGTGAAACAGTATCCGGGCATCACCGGAGTGTTCCATTGCTTTACAGGCAATGCAGCACAAGCGCGGAATATTCTCGCCACGGGTTTGTTGCTTGGCATCGGAGGAGTTGTAACGTTTAAGAATTCTGGACTCGATAAAGTGCTGAAGGAAGTAGGCATGGAGGGTTTGATACTGGAAACAGACGCGCCCTATCTTGCGCCGGTACCATTTCGCGGAAAAAGGAATGAGCCTTCGTATACGCGGCTCGTAGCGGAAAAGCTGGCTGCATTGTTTGAAACGGGCATTGAAGAGATCGCAAAATTAACAAGCGAAAATTGCAGGAAGGTATTCAAGCTATAGCTGCAATCTGTACATTTGCAGCCCTTCTTCTGGAGAGTTGTCCGAGTGGTTGAAGGAGCACGCCTGGAAAGTGTGTATACCTCTAAAGGGTATCGAGGGTTCGAATCCCTCACTCTCCGCCTCCGCCCGCCGAAGCTTTAGCGAAGGCGGGTTTTTAGTTTATCAGCTATTTCTACATCCGCGGCAGGCTCCGGCGGACGGAGTCCGCAGGAAAGAGTTAAAAGTTTAATCTAGAGAAATTGCTTATTACGGGAAATTCCCCACAGATTCTGTCGTTTTCACCATTACCACATTCTCCATCTCCCTGATCTTTGAAAAATTATGTATTACGTATACATACTTCGTTGCGCAGACAGTAAATACTACGTGGGGTATACTAAGAATTTCAAGGCTCGCATGGCACGAAATAGACGAGGGGAGGTAAACTTTACCAGCGCTAAGCGCCCGGTTGAGGTAGTAACTGTTATTGCTATTCCGGATCAATACAAAGCCATTCATCTTGAAGATTATTTAAAAACGGGATCAGGAAGCGCATTTTCCCTAAAGCATTTCTACTAACAAATCTTTACTGATAAGGCGTCATTTTCTGTTGATCGCTATGAAGAAATCGATCGACCGGAGATCATTGAAAAAGTTCGAAATCTGTCCCTGATACCCCGGCTCCGCCCGCCGAAGCTTTAGCGAAGGCGGGCGGAGGCTTTTTTAGCAGTTAATTCTGCATACCGGTGGATTATGCGCAGCCGCCGCGCAAACTTGGTCCACAGAAATTTCGTGGCAATTTCAAATGGTTTTATCCAACGTCGTAAATGCAATTACGGAATGTTCCGGAACGAATTCACGTGGCATGTTTACTTTTTACATTGCATTCTTCTAAGTATTAGCATGATTCTTTCTCTTCTCTTTCTTCCCTTTTTTCTTCTTCCTCTCAATGGCAAGTGACAAGATCGAGATATTTGGAAAGAGCTATTATTTTCAAAAAACAACTGGTGGTGCCTCAGCAAACCCGCAGATTCGTGTTTTAGAAATCCTTCAAGGGTTGGTTGGTAGTCCGTCTGGAGTAGTTGCTTCTGCTTCTTACAGGGTGGTGAGCGCTTCGGACCTTAATGCACTTCCATCAACTACCTCAGAATTTTAGACCTTTTGTCAAATGAGACTACTGACAATAACTTAAATGATAAAAAGCCCAAGGCCTATATTAACTATCTGTTCTTTGACGAGCAGTTCAAGACGTGATCGGTAAATTTGGCCGAAAGCCGGAGGTTTGTTTTATAAATCGTAAATTATTGCTGTGATGTCGCTGCGTCGTTTCAGAGGAGAAAGTCAACGTAGATGAAACCGCGAAGACCGACACCCTGCCGCGCATTAATAGACCATGGTAGTTATGACTAAAAAAAAGAAGCCCTCGAGGCTAGCGAAGTTCTTTAAAATTCTTGGACCTGGCCTGATCACGGGTGCAAGCGATGACGATCCGTCGGGGATCGCTACCTACTCGCAGGCAGGTGCGCAATTTGGCATTGCTACTTTGTGGACTGCCTTCGTCACCTTTCCGCTCATGGCTGCCGTGCAGGAGATGTGTGCCCGCATTGGCATGGTCACTTCTCAGGGCCTTGCCAGTAATATCAAGACTTACTATCCACGGTGGGTGATGTACCTCATGATCCTGTTCACATTTCCAGCCATCCTTCTCAATATAGGGGCCGACATTGCCGGAATGGGCGCCGTTGCCAACCTTCTTTTTCCTTCGGTGCCGGTTTATTTTTTTACGTTTGGATTTACTGCTGTGCTCATGCTCCTCATTATTTCGCTGCCCTATGAAAAAATAGCTGCGGTGGTCAAATATCTTTGTGCCTTCCTGCTGCTCTACCTCGTTGTTCCATTTCTTTCCAGGCAAAATTGGACCGACATCGCCAGGCATTCGTTCATTCCGACCCTTCACCTGAATAAAGATTTTATCAGCATTCTGGTAGCGATACTCGGCACCACCATCTCACCTTATTTATTTTTTTGGCAGGCTACCATGGTTGCCGAAGACATACGACATAAAAACAGACGCCTTATCGTCAACAAAAAAGTGATTACCGAGCTGGATCTCGACGTGGATACAGGCATGTTTTTTTCAAACATCGTCATGTTCTTTATCATTCTGACAACGGGGACCGTTTTGTTCAGTGCCGGCATTCATAAAATAAATACCGTGGAGCAGGCGGCAAAAGCACTGGAGCCGCTGGCCGGCCGGCTTTCCTATTTGCTTTTTGCATTGGGCGTTATTGGTACGGGGTTTTTGGCTATACCGGTACTCAGCGGCTGTCTTTCTTACATTTTATCGGAAACATTTGATTGGAAGGGAAGCCTCGACAAAAAATATTATGAGTCCAAACCTTTTTACTGGGTCATCATTATTTCCTTACTGATCGGGCTCGGTATTAATTATGTGGGCATGAGCCCGATCAAAGCGCTTATTTATACCGCGATCTTATATGGCGTGACATCACCGGTGCTGATTGCAGTTGTCCTGCATATTGGCAATAATAAAAAAGTGATGGGCAAATTTGCTAACGGCAAATGGTCAAACATTTTAGGTTTTGCAGCCTTGATCGCAATGACCTTGTCCGCCGTTGTGTTGTTGTACTTTGATCTTTTTGCCAAATGATCAATTCGTTGACAGCAAAAAGCCCGTTTGAAAAAAAATGTCTGCACGTTCAACTTAATGCTGGTTGTGAGCCGTG
>DATMHB010000634.1:0-2000 GCA_035555175.1 Flavisolibacter sp.
CTGAAATATGAAGGAGAATACGAAGCATATCCGGATCCTAATGACCCAAAATGCGCACTAAGATGGCTGCCAAGCCCCAACCGTGAGGCGAAAGGAATGGTTTATGACCTGGAAAAGATTGACCTCAAGATGCCGAAAAAAAATCCGGTGTATGTGGGCACACATCAATTTGGCTCAAGAATCCCTTCATTGAAACTTGACTTTTGCGTAAAAGAGCGTGACACTGCATTGTTCTATCCATTTTTCGCATTCAATGGGAATGAGACATGGGAACTCGACAAGATGCCGGCTATGAACCTTCAGGTGGTGAACATCGTTTTCATGATGGGCTTTATGGATATGGAGGCAGCGAAACAAAAGGCCGCAGACGTAAACAATCCGATTGAGAAAGGAAGATTGCTGAAAGAAATGTCTTTCTGGAAAGACCGCGTTGAGGCTATGGGGAAACTCGTCAATGGCCTCGATCCAAAGTTCATGCCCGGCAAGTACTACGAAGCCGCAGCACAGATGGTCGACGCGCAGGATATCATGGAGCAGGTTGTGATGTCTACGACAACCTATAAATTCATTCTTAAAAAAGCGCTGACCAACTTTGACAAGACAGTATTTAATGAAGTGGTCGATGGTAAACAAAAATATAAATACCCATTGACAGAATACGCCACCTTCAAAGTGAAGATCGAGCACATTGAGTAATGGAATTTTACTGGTATCCCCTGGCCTGCAGCTGAAAGAGCTCGGCGTACCGGCCACCCTTGCTCAGGAGCTCTTCGTGACTGCCGATCTCAATGATCTCACCTTTGTCCAATACCACAATTCTATCGGCCATGCGCACGGTAGAAAACCGGTGCGAGATCAATACGGCGGATTTGCCCTTCGTGAGTTCGGCAAAACGCTGGAATACTTCGTATTCGGCCCTGGCATCCAGCGCCGATGTAGGTTCATCCAGTATCAGCAATTGCGCTTCCTTCATGTAGGCCCGTGCCAGCGCGATCTTCTGCCATTCGCCTCCCGATAATTCAATACCCTGATTAAAACGCCTGCCCAATTGCTGATCATACCCGTCCTGCATTTTTTCGATCATGATGTTGGCCAGGCTTTGTTCCGCTGCCTGCACGATCACGGCACGATTCTCTTTTTCTTTGATATTTCCGACGGCAATATTCTGCGCAACCGTCATTTGATAACGCAGGTAGTCCTGGAATATAACGCCGATCCGTGTACGTAATTCAACAAGGTCGTACTCTTTGAGGTCATGGCCGTCAAGAAGAATTTTTCCTTCGGTGGGATCATACAAGCGTGATAAGAGTTTGACAAGTGTTGTCTTGCCTGCGCCATTCTCTCCCACCAGCGCCAGCTTCTCTCCCGCGTGCAGTGTAAAATTGAGATGCCTGTTGGCCCACCTTGCAGAATTGGTGTAACGGAAGCCCACATCCTGAAATACAAATCCTTCCCGGATCGGGTTGGGGAATGGCCGCGGATGTGCAGGCGTTTCGATCTTTGGACGGATCTCGAAGAAATCAAAAAAATCCTGGAGGTAGATGGCGCCCTGCGACACTGCGGTGAATCGAGTCAACACCCCTTCGAGCAATCCCCTTAACTGCCGGAATGAACCGGCAAGGAACGTAAGGTCTCCGATGGAAAGCCTTCCATTGATTGCCTGCAGGATGATGTAAACGTAGGCTGCATAATAACCCAGGCTTCCAAGCAGGGCGAAGAAGGTGCCCCAGAGCGAACGCCGCATCGAAAGATTTTTATTATCAATATAGAACTGGCCTGACAGCTGTTTGAACCTGTCGATAAAAAATCCCGAGAGGTTGAAGATCTTGAGCTCCTTGGCAGTTTCATCGCTCGCGCCTACATAGCGGATATAATCAAGCTCCCGCCTCTCAGGCGTTCGCCGTCGCGACAGGGAATAGTTCTGATCATTGAAATACGATTCACCGAGAAAAGCAGGCACCACGGCAACGATCAGCAGAATAATGAGCAATGGGTTAAAA
>DATMHB010000635.1:0-3563 GCA_035555175.1 Flavisolibacter sp.
CATTATATTTCTTGAGAACAGGAAGGATATCCTTGAATGTGCTTCCGAAGGGTCTTGCCATATATTCTGTACACATCATCGGTCTTCCAAAACGTTGCAGGGTCCTGATCCTTTTCTCCATGTCGATCTTATCCTCGTAACAATGGAAACTGATGATATCGGAGTGCGTGAACATATAATTATCCAGGGCGGTCAGCACATCGTCCGAGCTCCAGTCTTCTTTCCATGGCGCCATCGTGATGGGCTGGTCGGGATTGATCACCCTCACCCAGTTGATGGTTTTTTTCAGCAGCAGCATCGAAAGCTCTGCCTTATGATGCGCATAGTCATCGTCCTTGTAGCTCGTAATATTCATATTATCCGGCTCATTAAAGAGGTCCCAGATGAGTACCCTTTCATCATGTTTGAAACGGCTGACAACGCCGTGTACATAATCGTGCAGGTCATCGTAGCGGTTGGGATCGTTGAGCATGTCGTAACCGGGGCACTGCACCCAGCCAGAGTTATGCACATTATGCCGGGGTTCAGGTTGCTTGCCCAGTTTGGGGAAAGGATCCCATACGGAATCAAAAAGGACCAGCATCGTTCTGATGCCGTGCTTGTAGGCAATGCCGAGAAACTGATCTATGCGATTAAGAAAGCCCTGATCATTTTGTTCCCAAAGCAACTGATGAAGGAAAACCCTTATCGTGTTGAAACCAAGATCTGCCGCCATGCCCAGTTCTTTGTCGATAAGCTCCGGTGAGAAGCTTTCTTCCTGCCACATCTCCAGCTGGTTGATGGCATTGCTTGGAATGTAGTTGCAGCCGACTGCCCAGCCATTTCTGTCGAGCCATTCTTGTGCTTTGGATGGAGACCAGCGATACGCCAGTTCATGATCATGTTCTAAAAAGGGAACGGTAACTTTGGTGGATGACATAAAGAAAGAATATTAGATTTTAATTGGGTATAAATTCTTAAGACTCAAAATAAAGGCAAAAGATAAAAAATGCAAGTTTCTATTCGGTTAAAAATCCATTTTATCGTTGAATGCAGAAATATCATGGACGAAACCGGGGGGCATCATTTTTATAGTTTTACCGAACGGAAATTTAGTTGTTGATTCGCATCATTTTTAGGAAGCCATGGCAATCAATCAGGCAATCATCTCAAAGGTTCAAAAGGATTTTTCGAAACAATTTGACGGCCGGCCGCTGATCGTGCGGTCGCCGGGCAGGGTTAACATCATCGGCGAGCATACCGATTACAACAATGGCTTTGTGCTACCGGCGGCGATCGATAAGATCATCTGCGTTGCGGTGATACCGCGTGATGATGATCGGGTCCGCTTGTACTCGGGTGAATTCGATGCATTCTTTGAAACAACGATCGGCGATATGAAGCCGGTACCCGAGGTGTGGCCCAATTATATTCTGGGCGTTGCCGACCAGTTCAAAAAAAACGGACGGCCTGTCAGGGGCTTTGACCTTGCCATTGACGGGGACGTTCCCATTGGTTCAGGCCTTTCTTCCTCTGCCGCGGTTGAATGCGCCACCGCTATGGCACTCAGCAAGGTCTTTGATCTGAATATTGAAAAAATGGATCTTGCGCTCACCGCCCAGCATGCCGAGCATGCGTTTGCCGGCGTTCGCGTCGGCATCATGGACCCATTCGCGAGCGTGTTCGGTAAAAAAGATCATGTGATCCGTCTCGACTGCCAGAGCCTGCAATACGAATACGTGCCCTTCCGTCTTGAAGGCTATCGGATCCTCCTCTTAAATACCAACGTCAAGCATTCGCTGGCATCTTCTGCCTACAACACCCGCAGGCACGAATGTGAATCCGGAGTTGCAATGGTGAAGAAACATCATCCCGAAGTGAACAGTCTCAGGGACGTAACATTGGACATGCTTGACAAATATGTGAAGCAGGTTGAAGTGATTTACCGCAGATGCCGATATGTTGTCGAAGAAAACCAGCGCCTGCTGCGGGGTTGTGAAGACTTGGAAAGAGGAGACATTGCAGCGCTCGGCAAGAAGATGTTCAGGACGCACGATGGGCTTAGCAAAGAATATGAAGTGAGCTGCCCCGAGCTCGATTTCCTGGTAGATGCGGTGCGCGGCAACCCCGATGTGCTCGGAGCGCGCATGATGGGAGGTGGGTTCGGCGGATGTACCATCAATCTCGCTAAAGAGGAAGCGGTGGCCGGCCTTGTAGAAAAACTCGGAACCGCTTACCAGAAAGAAATGAACAGGGAACTTACTGCCTACGTTGCCCAGATAGAAGACGGCACCTCTGTTATCAGTTAGAAGGGAAACGATAAACCGTCTTCGAGCGGAAGACCGAATGAGGATCGAGCACCGTTGACGGAAATTCCGGATGGTTGGGTGAATCCGGATAATGTTGTGTCTCCAGACAGAATGCACCCCTGTAAATATCCTTCAGCCCGTATTTGATGGTATTATCACCCTTCATAAAATTGCCACTGTAAAATTGTATCGACGGTTGGTCGGTAAGCACTTCCATTTCGATCGCTGTGAGGTCGCCCGTGATCTTCGCGGCAGGCCGCATGCCGCTGCCCGGCACAATGAAATTGTGATCATATCCCGAACCATTCTTTAACTGTATGCTGCCGTTGTCAATTCTTTCTCCGATCTCACGCGGTTTACGAAAATCGAATGGTCCTCCTTCCACAGTGTCAATTCCCTCGGGGATCATGTCTTCGTTGATCGGATTGTAGCGGTCCGCATGAACCTGAAGTACATGTTGAAGGATCGTTCCGTTTCCCTGGCCATTCAGGTTGAAGAAAGGATGGCTTGTCAGATTCAGAATTGTAGGCTGATCTGTCGTTGCCTCGTACTCGATGGAAAGTTCGCGCCCGGCTAGCGCATATTTTACCTTCACAGAAAGGTTTCCCGGATAACCTTCTTCTCCGTCTTTTGAAAAATAGGAAAGGCTGATTTCTTTTTTCGATACGGATTCAAATGTCCACACCCGGCAGTGAAAGCCATTAGGACCACCGTGCAAATGATTCGGCGGTGTATTTAAGGGAAGCTGATAGGTTTTTCCATGAAGTGTAAACCTGCCGCCGGCGATCCTGTTCGCATACCTGCCCACGATGGCGCCGTGGTATGGTTCAGATGAATCGAGGTATTCACGAATGGATGCAAAACCGGTAACCACGTCTACTTGTTGACCCTTGTTGTCGTTCACAAGAATGGCCGCGATCCTTGCTCCATAATTGGTGATCGCTATTTCGATGCCATCACTTCCTGAAAGATGATGCAGATCCGTGCTGTTGCCGCCGACGTGAGTGCGGAATAAGTTTCTGTCCAGTGCCATAACCGATAAATACGAATAAATTTACTGCAACTGAAGTTACCGCTCTGAAAATTTCCTGCTCATCCATCACACCTTTGTTCGTTTTATAAATGTTCTCATGGCTTACATTTGCTGCTTAATCTAACGTGGGTGAAGCATCTGAGAGCGCTCAATAAATATTTATGGAAGTACCGTGTGCGGTTGGGCATCGGCAGTTTTTTTATTGTGATTTCAAACTACTTCAACGTACTGCAACCACAGAT
>DATMHB010000636.1:0-3126 GCA_035555175.1 Flavisolibacter sp.
TAAAAACTGGAATACCAAACAGAGTAAGCCTACCAGTACGGCGGCGGGTGTGATGTATTTCATGGCACTGGCCAGACCGGAAAAAGTATTCTCGTTGTTGGGTTGCTGACACCCTTCGTCCCCTTCGAAATTGGCATCATAGCCAATGAGGTGCGGCAATTGTTTCAGAATGAGGATCAAACCAATAGCGGCGAGCATGCCTTTTATGACGCTGTTCGGAACATAATCTCCGATCACGCCGGCTTTAATAAAGCCGAGTACAATTTGAAAGGCGCCGCAAAGGACAACTGCCACCAAAAAAGTTTCAAATGAAGGAAGCTTTAATATGGCTGCGCCCACAATGGCTGTAAGACCCGCTGCAGGTCCGCTCACGCTGAGCTGAGAACCGCTCAATGAACCAATCACAATGCCACCAATGACGCCGGCTATAAGTCCGCTGAAGAGCGGTGCATTGGAGGCCATGGCTACGCCCAGACAAAGCGGTAACGCAACCAGAAACACAACAATAGATGACGGAATGTCCGCACCAATATTTTTTAGTGAGATGAAAGAACGCCTCATAATAATTTTTTAATGTCAATAAAGATTTCTCTGAAGAACTGTCCATTCATCAGCAAGCAATAAAACAATTTATGAGGCTAAGCTTCGGGAGGGGGAGAGATCAATTCCGGATGAAAAGCAAAGTAAAGGTCCGATGGACGGCACTTGTAAAATTTTTCGACTAAAAGGGAGAAGGAATCCGTTTCGATGCCTTCATGCAGGTATTCTGATAAGGTATTGACACCCGTCTCACTTTTTTCCTCGGTGGTATTGGAAAATGGGTTGTCATCGCAGGATTTGCTATGGTGACACGAAACGTGCACGGCTTTCTGAGCCGCATATACAAAAGGCGTGCTCACGGCGAGCCAGAGCAGGGTAACGATCATCAATCCGCCGGACAGCAGTTGTCCTTGTGAATATATTTTCGTTTTGCCTTTCATTCGGAGGTGCAAAATAATGGCAAACAATTCTATTAAAGAATTTCTTTTTGTTTTTAACATTATGAGCTCATGCTTAATTGAACAGCTCATTGGCGCCTTCAGCTGGCGACGCAATAATTTCGGATCATTTAATAATTTTAGCCGGTGTTGCTGCCCAACGCGTGATTGCTCGTAAAAAAGTTCAATTATGTACATTTAGTGCTCAATTGGATTTTATGTCTACGTCTTACAGGATCAGGACCCTTGATGAATACAAGGCTGCGTACAAACAAAGTGTGGAGGATCCGGAAAAGTTCTGGGCCGCTATCGGTGCTAATTTTTACTGGAGGAAAAAATGGGACAAGGTGCTGGAATGGAACTTTACCGAAGCTGATGTGAAGTGGTTCCGCAATGCAAAGCTGAATATAACGGAGAATTGCATTGACCGTCACCTGAAGGAGCTCGGCAACAAGCCGGCCATCATCTGGGAACCCAACGATCCGGATGAGCATCACAGGGTACTTACCTATAAAAATTTATACGATAAGGTTTGCCAGTTTTCGCACGTGCTGAAAAACAACGGCGTTAAAAAAGGCGACCGGGTGTGCATTTACATGGGCATGATACCGGAGCTGGCCATAGCAGTACTGGCATGCGCGCGCATCGGTGCGGTACATTCGGTGATCTTCGGCGGATTTAGTGCACAAAGTATTTCTGACCGCCTTCAGGATGCCGGCGCGGAATTTATTATTACGTGCGACGGCGCATACAGGGGAAACAAGGATATTCCACTGAAGCACGTGATCGATGATGCGCTCATTGCCTGTCCCTTTGTAAAACGGGTGATCGTGTGCACACGTACGCGCACACCGGTGAGTATGATCAAGGGCAGGGACGTGTGGTGGGAAGAGGAGATAAAAAAAATTGAGACCCTGGGACTTTCCGATTGTCCTGCAGAAGAAATGGATGCCGAGGACATGCTCTTCATCCTGTATACTTCGGGTTCAACCGGAAAACCAAAAGGCGTAGTTCATACCTGTGCCGGATACATGGTATTTACTGCGTACTCATTTGAAAATGTATTCCAGTACGAGCGCGGCGATATTTATTTTTGTACTGCTGATATCGGCTGGATCACCGGCCACAGCTACATTGTATATGGCCCGCTGGCCTCAGGTGCAACCACGCTGATGTTTGAAGGCATGCCTACATGGCCAGATGCAGGAAGGTTCTGGCAGATCGTAGACAAATACAAGGTGAATGTTTTATATACCGCACCTACAGCTATCAGGTCGCTGATGGGTTTTGGATTAAAACCACTTCAGGGAAGGGACCTTTCCTCTCTGAAGGTGTTGGGTACAGTAGGAGAACCCATCAACGAAGAGGCATGGCACTGGTATGATGAGCATGTAGGCAAAAAGAAATGTCCTATCGTGGATACGTGGTGGCAAACCGAAACCGGCGGCATCATGATCTCGAACCTTGCCGGTGTTACGGCGGCAAAGCCGGCGCATGCCACTGTGCCGCTTCCCGGTGTGAAGCCGATGCTGGTCGATGAAAATGGAAATGAAATAAAGGGCAATCCAGCCGCAGGAAATCTTTGCATCAGCGCGCCGTGGCCATCTATCATCCGCACCACTTATGGGGATCACAACCGGTGCCGGCAAAATTATTTCTCAACCTATCAGGGTCTGTATTTTACAGGTGATGGTGCGCTGCGGGACGAGCATGGCAATTACCGCATCTCGGGTCGGGTAGACGATGTATTGAATGTGAGCGGTCACCGCATAGGTACCGCCGAAGTAGAGAATGCGATCAATATGCACTCCGGCGTGGTTGAAAGTGCGGTAGTCGGCTATCCTCACGACATAAAAGGCCAGGGCATTTATGCATATGTGATTTGTCAGGACAAGAGCGAAGATGAAGGCAAGATGCGGCAGGATATTGTTCAAACGGTATCGAGGATCATTGGCCCCATTGCAAAACCTGACAAGATCCAATTGGTAAGCGGACTTCCCAAAACAAGAAGTGGTAAGATCATGCGGCGGATACTGAGAAAAATTGCCGAAGGGGAAACAAAAAATTTTGGCGATATCACTACGTTGCTCGATCCCGGAGTGGTGGAAGAAATTGCAAGGGGTAAATTGTAGAGGGTGGCTGAGTATAT
>DATMHB010000637.1:0-6734 GCA_035555175.1 Flavisolibacter sp.
AATGATCCATGCCGTATACCTGAAACTTTTTAAGGACGTGAAGTGCCCCATTCCAACCGCAAAGCCGATGATAGCGACGGCGGCTGCGGGCTGCCAAACAATTTCTTTTTGAACCAATAAACCTGCCATCAGCGTAACGGCTGCGAGGCAGGCGATCAGCAAAATAAATTGTGATAATTTTTTCATGGAGGTTATTGAAGAATTCTCGTCAGGTGCTCGATGGCGATGGCAGGACTTGAGAGGATCGGAACTTTTTTATCGGAAGGCTGCAACGTGTCAACCACTCTTGCCATCGAAGCCTGTGCCAGTACGATCACGTCCACTTGCGAGGAAAGTTCTTTCAGTGCGGAAGCCACCATCGAATCGTGTTGGGCTGCCTGACCACTCATCAGTGCGTCGAACGCGCCTTCACACAATTTTGAGATCAGCTTCACCTCTTTACCGGCAACGGCCGCCCTTCGCTTTACCAGGTCTGTCGTGGGGTTCAATGTTGTAGGCAAAGTCGCGATCACACCAATTTTACTTCCCGTTTGAACGGCTTTGTCAGCCATCGGTTGATCCACCCTTAACACAGGCACTTTGCTCAGCGTTGCCGCCGTTTCCACTGCCGCCCCTATGGATGAACAGGTATATAAAATGAAATCCGCGCCGGCGGCTTCGGCAGATGCAGCATAATTCACTACCCGTCTTGCCGTGTCAGGTCTCAGTTCGCCGCATTTAATGACATTCCTGATAAGACTGTCGTCCACAATATTGAACACCTGCACCCCTGGCAAATACTGGTTACACAGTTGCTGAAAGACCGGCACGAGGGTGGCCGAAGTATGGATCAGTCCCAATGTTTTTTGAGGCATCTTTATTTTGTTTTTTTATTTCCATCTCTTAAAATGACAAAATAGTCTTCGCTCCCTACCTGTCCCCCTTTGAAATTAATTTCCATGCCGTCGATGGCTTGATCTGAAGAATGCGCCTTGCACACGGGAGCGCCAGCCACCAACGGGGCAATCATTTCCAATGCTTCGATATCCAGAACCCTTCCTACCTCGCTCGACGTGTCGCCACCGGCGATGACGACGCGCTTCAGTTTATGAGCGCGGATCGCATTGGATGCGATTGAACCCAGCGCCGGCCCTAAGCTTTCAGACAATGCTGAATGCGGTACATCTCCGAGATTTCCGGTATGAACGATCACACTTTGCTTATCCGTGAGACAGGATGTGAGTTTTTTTAAATCGAAACAAAAGACGATGGCATCATCGGCCCCTCCGCGCGAACAATCGGCCACCACGGGCACTTCTGCAAACCCATTCGCCAACGCATAGGCAATTTGGTTTTTTGTTACCGGCGAGCAGCTTCCCGACACCACCAATAAAGGCTCCGCTTTATCGAGCTTTCGCCATGATTGTGTCGGTTGGAGCATACCCATCTTATTCCATTGCTGTCCCAGCGCCATCTCAATTCCTGAAGAACCCACCGAATACAAAGGCTCGCCATTTTTGCACTGTGCGTCCAGCCATGCTCCTATCTTCAAAAGCTGTGCTTCTTCCAGCGCGTCCAATAAAACCACTTCATCGTCATGTTTGATGGCCTTGTGCCATTGTGCAATATCTTTTTCGATCTGAATGACATCGATCAATCCGATCTTCCTTTTTGTTTGGTTACCCAAGTGAATCCGCAAGTCGCTCTCATGCGCAGGGGTAACAGGATGCCGGCTCATGGAAGGATGACGGTCGAGCCTGTAGATATTTCCACTGGATGACGTTCCCATCCTGGCAAATAAATTTCCAAATACGCAATACCTGCCCAACGCAGGCATGCCACCCAACACGGGCACGAATGGATGCTGAAAGATGGCGGCGCCGCAATCGATCGCTCTTCCAATGCTGCCGGTGTGTGGAGACGAATCGAAGGTTGAACAAACCTTGTAATGAATATGCCTGGCTCCGCTTTCCTTCATTGTTTTTAACGAAGGCGTTAAAACTTTCTCCATCATTTCAGGCGACAGTGATCTTGTTAATCCGGCAACGCCGTAGGCCTGCAGGCCGGGATAATTATGCAGGTGCGCCAAAGAAGGCGGCTCTAAAAACAAAACTGCATGCGCGCCTGCCCGGCAAATAAATTCCAGTGCGTCGGTGCTGCCGGTTAAGTCATCACCATAGAAAGCCAATAATATATTTTGTTCGGTGTTCAATTGCTGCCAAATTTTTCAACTGAGCTTGCAAACTCCGGATACATTTTGACGGCGTCCTGCATTTGCCATCCGTCGACGGCTGCCTTCCATGCCTGTTGCAATGCCATTACGCCCGCGGCCGCTCCCATAGGATGTGCCATGATGCCGCCGCCGGCCATGTATAGCAGGTCAACTGTCCGCGTTCTTCTCCAGGTTTCGAATGCCTGTCCTCCCCACTGTCCCGATGAAACAACGGGCAAAACGGAATAACCGCCCGCCATCGGTTGCAAGCATGCTTCAATCGACTTCACCACAGAATCATCACTCTCCCAAAATTTATTTTGAATGCCATTCACATGGATCTGATCAACGCCTGCCAACCGCCATAATTTTTGATAAGCAGTGAATTCAATTCCAAGCAAGGGATGACGGGTCATCATGCCCCAGCCGTTACGGTGCCCATGAATGACCAGGTCGCCGATATCACAAATTTTTTTGGCACCCGAAAGGCCAACGCTGTTCAGGCTGATCATGGCGCAACTGCCGCCTGCTTTTACAATTGTTTCGTAACGGCGCAACATGTCGTCGATTTCGCCACTGAGATTAAATGCATACATGATCTTTTTACCTTTCTTATTTGCCAGATCATTCACAACCCTCATGATGGCCGATACTCTTTCTTCAAATGGCGAATTTGCAGAAGAGGAAAGCAGCTCGTCGTCTTTTATGAAATCAATACCGGCATTACCGAGGGTCCGCACCATTTCGGCAGTTTGTTCCGGTGTCAATCCAATACTTGGCTTTATGATGGTGCCAATCAATGGCCGCCCCTCAACCCCCGTCGACAAGCGGCAACCTTTGATGCCAAATCGTGGCCCGCGAAAATGCTGCACATACCGATCAGGGAAATCAATATCCATTAGCCTCAAGCCTGTAAACTGCCTTAGTTCATACAGATTGCCCTGCACCGTTGAAATGAGCACAGGAAGGTTGTAGCCAAAATTTTCAACGGACCACGATACTTTTACGCGGGCGCGGTGATATTGATGCGTGCCTGCTTTGTGGTCTGGAATGGAAGGCCGGTCCACGATATCCAGCTCCTGTACAGATTCGACCCTCGCTGCAAAGCGTTGTTTCAGTTCGGCCGTTTCGCCCGGAACCGCAACAAAGGTCCCTGAAGATTGTTCGCCTGCCAACACCTCCGCAGCTTGTTGCGGCATCAACGGTGTTTCAATTAAATATTCAGCGGTTATCCTTTCCATTCTGTTTTATTATTGCGCAGCAGTATAATTTACCGTGTATGTCCTGTCCTTTTCGATTTGTACACTGTAGGAATTGTTTCCCATTTTTTCAATTGATCCTTCTTTGCAGACAGGTTTTGTTTTGCTTTTGAACCTAAGCATCCCCGTGCCGGCGGCACCTTTGATCTTCATTTGCTTTGTGCTTACATACACTTCAATATTGCCGGACGGCGTTGGAACTGTACCCCGCATCCACTGCAGTCCGCCCAGTGAAGGTTCAATGGAATAGGCGGCATAACCAGGTGCGGTCGGTTGCACGCCGAGGTAATATTTTCCAAGCAAATAAATCGGGCTCGCGCCCCAGGCATGGCATAGGCTCTTCCCAAATTCGCGGCCGTACATGGCATAATGCTCCGCGCCTTTTTTCGCAGGATCATACTCTTCCCAAAATGTAGTGGCTCCCAGCTTCAACATTCCACCCCAATAATTCTTCATTTCATCCAAAACATAATCCTGTTCGCCCATGGCGCACAAAGCTTCCAGCTCATAAAAACGCATGTAGGGCGTTGTGATCTTCTGGATGCTGTCGTTCAGCAAAACATATTGCTTCACCTGTTGTTTCTGATCCTCCGTAAAATAGTTGAAGAAGATGCCAAACATGTTCGCGTACCTGGTTACATTGTCCGTTTGCCTGCCATTCACACGGCTGTGTACCAATGCATGTTTCGAAGGGTTCCAGTAAATAGCAAAAAGTTTTTGTTTCAATTCATCCGAAAGCATTGCATAGCGTGATTTTGCTGCGGCATCGTTTACGATACCGGCGCAAATTGCCATTGTTTCCAGGCTTCTTGTCAACAGCAATTGCTCAAAACTTACTTCACCCTTCTTGCTTAGCCCGGCAGCCCAATCAATAAAGATCCAGTCGCCCGGCAGGCCCTCGAGCAAACCGTCGGCATTTCTTCTCGACAATACATAATCCATCAGGCTTTGCATGCGCGGATAGAACTGCCGTATGAAATTCTGATCACCTGTATAGAGGTAATAATCATAGATGGCGAGAAACCAATAAAACGTATAGTCCATGATAGTGTTGATATGGCTGGTTACCGGGTCCTTACCGCGAAGCGCCGCCATTGTTCTTTCGGCTGTAGGAGAATCGAAGAACAGGTAATAATTCATCAGGTAACTCTGGTAGGCATCTCCGCTCCACACCCAGCGGTCACGTTTGATGCCATCGATAAAAAATTCGCGCGTATTTAAATGCAAAGTGTATTTGGCAACATCATATATGCGGTTGATCTCCTCGTCAGAACAACGGAAGCTTCCCCGCTCTTTTACATCGGCATATTCATACAACATGGATACTGAGTCGATGCTCAGCGCAGGGTCCATTACTACATTTACATAACGGAACGCTTTGGAGAGCGGCATCGTCGCCTGTTGCTGCAGGGCCCCTTGCAACTCGAGCCTGTCAAGTGTTACGGCTCCGTCCTTCGAGAGCGCTTCTTCCTTTGATTCGCCGTAGTAAATTGTAACCTTGCCACTACCTTTAATGCCGTGCAGCCTGATAAAACCGAAGGTCTCCTTACCAAAATCAACAAGCATTGACTGGCCGTTCCTCTGAGCCTGCATGGCAGGCATTTCTTTTGTCGGTAGCTTAAACAAGGAAGGCAGGGCGGAAGGCACATCGAAATTCCAGCGTCCGGCATTCAGCCATTTTGTTGCCGATATGTCGGATGTCCTTCCTGTTTCATCGATCCACTCCTTGTCCTCAAATGTTACCAGCCATGATGAATCGGATGCAATTGTTTTTCCTCTGACATAAATAGCAGGAACAGCAGCCTGGTTAAAGACCTTTACATTGATCCTGTGTCTTCCGGCAGGAACGACAATGGAAGATGGCGTGCCTTCGAACAGCCTTCCATCGAGCTTGATATTGTATTGTCCTTCGGCATAAATGGCTACTTCCTCCTGTTCCGATAACGTAAAATCTTTATGAAAATCAACCAAAGGATAATGGCTGTCCACTTTCCAAAACACCGGAAAGAAAGAACCGCGGTCGGTGCGCCGGCTCTGCATTTTATTGCTTAACCAGATTTCGTAGTCGCCCGGATACCAGATCCACGTCGGCTGTTGCGCCTTCAGATCGCAGAACGCGAGAAAAAAGCTTAAGGCTGCTAATGAAAGTCTCAGCGTGCTGTATCGTATTCTGCGGTGCACCGTTACGAAATTCCCGGGCAGATCCATGGCAACACTGACGCAGGTAAGGTTTTCGTTCATTCTTTTTGATTAATGTCCGTTAAAAAACAAGTACAAAGCCACCATCACTATCGATAGCAAAATCCATGATAGCCAAACCCGTCTTGTTGGCCTAAATCCGCCGGCTGCATCCGAATGCGTGGTATTGGCCACAATGGCCGAGCGATCGGATAACGAAATAATGACCGCTGCGACAAACAAGACCACAGCGATGTAAAACGACAACAGCAAATAATGTGGCCAGAAGTGATACCGGTGCTGAGGCAATACCCAGAGGTACAAGACGCCAACGCCTAAACTGAATGCGGATCCCACAGAAAGAATAGTATTAACGGCCGTCCTGGTAGTCCGCTTCCAGAAAACAGTGAGAAGGAAAACTACGGCAAGCGGCGGTGCGATAAAACCAAGCACCGACTGAAACACATCAAATAAATTGAGCCCCCTGATATTGTCGATAGCGAGTGCCATCATGATGGCAAACAAACATCCGGCTATCACCGTTATTCTTCCAACCCGGATGATGGCATCATTGTCGGCGTTTGGATTGATCTTCTTTGCATAGACATCGGTTGTGAATACCGTACTCAGCGCATTCAGCGATGAACCGATCGTTCCTACCAGCACGGCGATCAGCACCACGATCACCAGACCATTCATCCCGGCCGGAAATAAATTGGTCACCATGGTCATATAAGCCTCGGTGGGATCTTTGAGACCAGGAAACAAAATATAGCACAACACGCCGGTGAGAATGAATAAGGGAAGGGACAAAATTTTCAACCATCCAATGAAACTGATCCCCAGCTGACCCTGTTCGAGATTTCTTGCGCCCAATACAGACTGCACCATCGCCTGGTCGGTGCAGAAAAACGCGATAGCTGATACAGGATAACCCAGCAAGATGGCCGGCCACGGATATTGTGCATCGCTTGCAGGGTGGATCAGGTTCCAAAAATGTCCGGGCGTTTTATGATAGATATTGGAGATCCCTCCCACCTTCATCACACCAATGATGGACAGCGTTAGCGAAACGCAGATCAAAAGGATCATTTGAAATACATTCA
>DATMHB010000638.1:0-6471 GCA_035555175.1 Flavisolibacter sp.
TTTCCACCACTTATGCCGGCTATACAGTACTTTTTTCGGAAGATTTCTTCACTGTCTCCGACCGCAGCCAAAGCCTTCAGCATTCGCCTTTATTTAAAATCGGAGGCACGCCAATTTTTAAGATAAATGACGAGCAACGGCGATTTTTAAATACCCTCTTCAGCAAAATGATCGACGAGCAGAAGACCGACTACGCTTACAAAGACGATCTCATAAGGAACTATATCAACCTCATTATCCATGAGGCGCTCAAGCTTCAACCATCCGAGCACTTCGACCAGCACAAGAACGCGGCAACGCGGCTTACATCCGTCTTCCTTGAACTATTGGAAAGGCAGTTCCCTATCGAGAGTGCGGACCGTCCGCTGCAGCTAAGAACTGCACAGGATTACGCCAGGAGTTTGCACGTGCACGTAAATTACCTCAACCGTGCCGTAAAAGAAATAACCGGAAAGCCCACGACCGCTCACATTAGCGACCGCATCATCATTGAAGCCAAAGCCCTTTTGCAACATACCGATCTGAATATAGCTGACATCGCGTATGCGCTTGGCTTTGAATACCCCACCTATTTCAACAATTTCTTCAAACGGATGACCGGTACCAATCCCAAATCACTTCGGGCAGTGGAAGTTTGAATTTCTTAATGATTGGTTTGATAATCTTTACCAGCACGGGTGCTTGCGGAATGACCTTTGTGGTATGGTGAAAATCGAAACAGTGTCGAAAACCAGTAACCGACATCTGCCCAGGGACAGTTTTGCCACACTAAAGGCCACGGCGCGAATACACATGGGTCACGCCGAATATTCAAAAGTGCCGGAGGTCGTATCGCGGACCATAGTCTTATCGGTCGCGATTGATGCTTCCGCCGGCGTGGATCTGGAACCGGGCCGACCGACTGCAATAATCGGCACTGCGCTGGATAAGATCAACATCTCATTCGCTCTGTTCCACACCAATTTTGACAAGTTCATTACAGTCGCAATCAGGTCTTTATTCTCATTCGTGCCAGTTACATTGCCAAAATATAGTACGGTTATTGTGGCAATTTACCGCTAACAGTAAAGCAATAAGAAAACTTTAAACCCAACAACCTCAAAACATAGCAGTATGGAAGCAGTAAAAGCAACAGCAGAAGGCGTAAAAGCCGTTAATGCAAAAGCTGTCAAGGCATTCGGTACAGAAGCAGCCGACGCTCCCCTCCAACAATTGAATATCCAAAGGAGAAAACCAACACCACACGATGTGGAGATCGAAATACAGTATTGCGGTGTTTGCCACTCCGACCTTCATACTGCAAGAAATGAATGGCATGGCACCATCTATCCCTGCGTGCCCGGTCATGAAATCGTAGGCAAGGTGGTGAGTGTCGGAGGACATGTTTCAAAATTCAAAGTAGGCGATATGGCAGCCGTGGGCTGCATGGTAGATAGCTGTCGTGAATGCGACTATTGCAAGGAACGGCTTGAACAGTATTGCGAACAAGGCAATACCGGAACTTATAATTCACCCGATAAATTCCTGGGTACACAAACTTATGGTGGTTATTCAGAGAGCATCGTAGTGGATGAAGCCTTTGTCTTGCGTGTGCCTGAAAATTTGGACCTGGCTGCTACTGCGCCATTGTTATGTGCGGGCATCACCACCTATTCACCACTTAAACATTGGAACGTTGGCTCGGGACAAAAAGTAGGCGTTGTTGGGCTGGGCGGTTTGGGACATATGGGGGTTAAGCTGGCTAAAGCAATGGGCGCTGAGGTGATTGTGTTTACCACCTCTACGTCAAAGGTTGAAGATGCTAAACGGCTCGGAGCCGATGATGTGGTGTTATCGAAAGACACCAGCCAGATGCAGCGGTACGCCGGACGGCTTCATTTCGTCTTGGATGCCGTTTCTGCACAACACGAAATCAATGCTTACCTCAACCTCTTACGTGTGGACGGGTCACTCGCGCTGGTGGGGGCGCCAGAGCATCCACTCCCAGTGGCGGCATTTAGTCTTATTCCTTACCGCAGAAGCTTTGCGGGTTCCATGATAGGCGGTATAGCAGAAACGCAGGAGATGCTCGACTTCTGCGGCAAGCATAATATTGTTTCAGATATAGAGATGATCAACATCCAACAGATCAACGAAGCCTATGACAGATTGTTGAAGGGTGATGTGAAGTACCGTTTTGTGATTGACATGGCATCTTTAAAGAAATAAGTCGGGCGCGAAACGCATGCGGTCAAAGCGATACCTTGAGCGACGAAAGTGAAATGGCAAGAATATTTATCACCGGATCAGCGGATGGATTGGGACAATTGTCCGCACGTTCACTGATAGAGCAAGGGCACGATGTTGTATTGCATGCGCGGAATACGGAGCGTGCTCGCGAAGCCCTTAAAAAGAACCCCAAGGCCCAATCTGTAGTAGCCGGCGATTTGTCGAGCATTGAAGCAACAAAAAGCCTGGCCGGCCAAGTGAACCAATCGGGCGCATTTGATGCAGTGATCCATAATGCAGGCGTTTATCAGGCTTCTGCAAAAGAGATCTTCATGGTGAATACGGTAGCCCCATATGTTCTTACCTGCCTGATACAAAAGCCGAAGCGATTGATCTACCTGAGCTCGGGAATGCATTTGCAGGGACGTTCAAGACTCGACAACCTGAAATCTGACATCAGCCGTATAACTTATTCGGATAGCAAGCTGCACGTGCTGATGCTTTGTATGGCTGTAGCAAGGAAATGGAAAGATGTTTGCACCAATGCAGTCGATCCCGGTTGGGTGCCTACAAAAATGGGTGGGCGTAGTGCAACTGATGATCTCCAAAAAGGTTTCGAAACGCAGGTGTGGCTGGCGATCTCAAACGATGAGAAGGCAAAAGTAAGCGGCCATTATTTTTTTCATCAAAAGAAAAAAGTCCACAACGCCGAAGCAGATGATGTGTCATTGCAGCAAAAATTGCTGGACCTGTGCGGCGAGATGACAGGTATTTCATTCCCTCAGGATTAAGCGGCATTGATGAAACTTTTAGGAAGTTCGAAAACTTGATCGCAATGGATGGCTGAAGCGGGTGGTCATCCGAACAGGTCTGTGGATGAACACAAAGGAAAATGATAGATGCTTTCAAAAGCGTACAACATGTCCGTTGAACCTTTGATGTGAGGGTGGAACCAGACAAGTTAGAAATCTAAACTAAGAACAATGAAAAAAATGGCAAGGACAATTTGTTATACCTTTCTTGTATTTCTTATTCAGATGCTGACAACTTCTTTCAACAGCGCGTCGGCTCAGGATCAAGAGCCTTATATCCGCATAGCAAAAATTGAGATTGATAGTGCCCAAGTGGAAAACTACCGGGAGGCACTGAAAGAACATGCGAAAGCCGCCATCGGTAAAGAATCCGGAGTTCTCGCCTTGTATGCGGTGTATGATAAAGCGCATCCCGCAAGTGTAACTGTGTTTGAGATCTATGCAAGTGAGGAGGCGTACAAATCTCATGTTCAAACGCCGCATTTCTTAAAATACAAGTCTGTGGTAAAAGACATGGTCAGATCACTCGTTCTAACTGATGTAATTCCAATAGCCCTTGAAGCCAAAGGAAATTGATCCTTTACCCTTAACCGATTGACAAAAAGGATTAGACAATTTGAATGCAAAATTAATATTAGTTGATCATGACGACGAACATTGAAGGAAAGGTGATCGTTATTACTGGTGCCAGCAGCGGCCTGGGCGAAGCGGCGGCAGCACATTTATCGCAGGAAGGTGCATTTGTTGTTTTGGGTGCCAGGAGAGTGGACCGCATCAAAGCATTA
Source organism: Flavisolibacter sp. (assembly GCA_035555175.1). GTDB lineage: Bacteria > Bacteroidota > Bacteroidia > Chitinophagales > Chitinophagaceae > Flavisolibacter. The sequence goes on from DATMHB010000638.1 coordinate 3,806, forward strand.
GCAGACAAATTAAGTAAGAAGGGAGGAAAAGCGTTGGCTATTGCAACTGATGTAACAAAGGTGGAACAGGTCAGGACATTGGTGGAAGCAGCGGTTGAAACTTTTGGCCGGATTGATGTGATGATCAATAATGCAGGCCTGATGCCGCAGTCAACACTGGATCGATACCGCATTGACGAATGGGACCGGATGATTGATGTTAATATAAAAGGAGTTTTATATGGTATTGCAGCGGCTTTGCCGCATATGCAACGGCAAAGATCGGGACACGTCATTAACGTGTCTTCTGTTGCGGGCCATAAGGTGCGTCCCGGAGGTACCGTTTATTCTGCAACCAAGCATGCTGTCCGGGTTATATCGGAAGGATTACGGCAGGAAGTGAAGCAGTTTAATATCCGCACAACAATTATCTCGCCTGGTGCTGTAGATACTGAACTACCGAATAGCATCTCGGAACCCGATATTGCAGAGAACATGAAGAAGTTTTATGCAGACATCGCTATTCCTGCAGATTCATTTGCGCGAGCCGTTGCCTTTGCCATTAGTCAGCCCGAAGAGGTGGATATTAATGAAATTTTATACAGGCCTACAAGACAGGAATACTGAGGCGCGCATTCAACTGTTGCGAGACAAATAAAAATTTGAAATGGAAATTACACGCATAGGCAGCCAGCCCTCGGGCAAAGGCATGACAGACTGGTTCACGGGGTCGGTAAGAGTTGATCCTCTATTCAATCCAAATGCGGCGAGGCGTGCTGCAGCAGCCGCTGTTACATTTGAACCGGGTGCAAGAACCGCATGGCATACGCATCCTCTTGGCCAGACCCTGATCATTTTATCGGGTTGTGGATGGGTACAAAGAGAAGGCGGCCCAATTGAAGAAGTACATCCCGGCGATGTGGTTTGGTTTGAACCGAAGGAAAAGCATTGGCATGGCGCTACTGCAACGAACGGTATGTCTCATATAGCGATACAGGAAAACCTGGATGGAAAAGTGGTCGACTGGTTGGAAAAAGTGACGGATGAACAGTACAATAAGGGCATGCAGGACTGAGGTGACGGAACATTATTACTGGATCGGTTCTTTAGATTCGGGGAATAGATGCCAGTCGTTTATTTCGGGCACCTCGGGAATGCGATAGCGCGTATGTGTATCGCTAACCCTGTGGATTTTTCTTTCGCACGTCGAAGCAAAACACCATTGACGGCGCCGCTGTTGCCTTCTGTCTATGGTGCCGCGTAATCTTTATTCGTTTGGTTCGCGGCCCTTTCGGAGAGGATCGATATGTCCTTTACCTCTACCACATTCTTTTCGTATCCGTATTGCGCGGCATATATCATGGCTTGCCCCACCTGGTGCAAAGAGTTAATGAAATTTGGCGACACCAGTTTTAAGACCGGAATCAGCCAGGAAAAATATTTGTAGTATTTCAGCACATTTTTTTGCCCTTCAGTCGCGATCATTACGCCGGGACGGAAGGCAAATACCTGCCTGAAGGGCAGTTTCATCAGGTCATTTTCAGTTTTGCCTTTTACCCTTGCCCACATCGATCTGCCTTTTTCGCTGCTGTCCGTTCCGCTTCCGCTCACATATGAGAAGGACATTTTCGGTTTGGGGTGGAGGGCTTTTGCAAACGTCAGCGTTGTGTCATATGTATTGCGCTTGTATTCTGGTTCCTTCATTCCTAAGCTGCTTACACCTGCGCAAAAAAAACACGCGTCGTAACCCATAAGTTTTGTGTCATTTTCTTTCAGTGACAGGAAATCGGCTACGATGTATTCTTTCAGCTTAGGGTGCGCAATACCGTTAGATCTGCGGCTGACGCTAAGCACTTCCGTTACCCGGGGGCTCGCGAGGCATTCAAATAAAACACCTTCGCCTACCATACCCGTTGCTCCTGTGATAATGACTCTCATAAATTAGATTTTTGTTTCGTCTAATGGTCATGTCGCGCCGGAAAGTCATCTTAGCATATCCCTCCGATACTTTGTTTGCGCGCTTTGGGTCCACATCTCCCGACCCATGTGGCGGCTTCGAAGTATCGTACGAAGCTTCATTGCATGAGGGCTCGTACATTTTTTCCTGCCAGCCACAGCAGGCAGTTCATGATCAATTGATCCTGATCCCTATTGCCAAATGTAAGCGACAACTCTTTGTTCGTATGATGCTCGTAGTCGATATCGTTATGGCCCATGTTGAAATACACCATTTTGAATTTTGTGTTCGTCCAAACAACGGGGTAATATCCGCTGTGCCAGATCTCCTGTGGTTTCGGGCCAGTGCCCAAAGGAAAACTCGAAGTATCGATCGAAGCTAAGATTTTTATGTCCTTGTTTTTACGCAGGTCATTCTTCCATCGGTACCATTCGTTAGGGGACGACGTAATAACGGCCGGAAGGCGCGTGGCTACCGGATGCGCACGATCTTCAAGCCGCAACCTTGCCGATGTAGGCCGCCATGTGTTACTGACATATTCTCCCGAGCCGAGAAAATCCTCGTGGTACCAATTCCAGTTCTGCGGATAATCGGATCGCGTGAGTGCGAATGCCGAAAAATGAAAACCCATCCAGGCGCCGCCTTCTTCCATGTATTGCCTGAACGCCGCGCGCTGCGCCCCTGAATCCGGTCTGGTGTCCAGGAATATTACAAGCTGATATTTTTTCAA
>DATMHB010000639.1:0-2363 GCA_035555175.1 Flavisolibacter sp.
TGATCAAACCCAGCGACCGGTACCCGATCTCATAGCACTGCTTTACGATTTCGTTGAACTCAAAAGGGCGCCGGAAAGCTTCCTTAAAAAAGCGTCCAATGAAACTGGATACCTCATAAAGGCTAATAAAAAAACGGTCGATTTTTTTTGAGATAACGTTTGTCCTTGGGCTTCTACCTTTTTTATTCATCAACGCTCATTTCAAATCTGTGCAAATTTGAAGCTTTTCACCAGATTATTATATAAAAATAGAGCCACGCTTATTTAAACGCAAAGACCGCTAAGGACAGCCGGGAAGTCGCAATGGCCGCGCCTTCGAACCGCTGCCCTCCGCGCACTCGTTGCGTTTAATTCATAGACTGTTTAGCCCTGGTTGAGCGCACGCTTTGATACATGCTTGTAAGTAAATGCATAAACGAAGAAGGCCATGCTCACCACTGTGATCCCCGTCGCGCAGATACCGGTCCACCCAAAACGGTCCCACACCCAAAGTCCAATGGCAGATCCAATGGATGTGCCCACGAAGCTCACCGACATATAAACCGTGTTCAGCCTGTTGCGCGCCTCCGGTTTCAGCGCATACACCCGCGCCTGGTTGGAAACATGGACCGATTGCTGTCCGAGATCGAGAAGAACAATCCCAATGATCATTCCGGTAACAGTATCACCCATCCAATGAAAAATCCCGAAAGCCATTGCCACAATCGCAAGGCCATAACCAATGGCCACTCTCGGATTGCCCTTATCAGCCGAGCCGCCAATCAGAGGAGCAATGAGTGCGCCGGCCACTGCGGCGAGGCCGAATAATCCAACCTGGTCGGCCCGGAAATGAAAGGGAGGATTGGAAAGATGCAGCACCATCGTGGTCCAGAACATACCAAAGGACGAAAATGTAAGAGCATTGATCACCGAAGCTTCTCTCAGGATCGGTTGCTCTTTGATGAGCGTGACGAGTGACCCCATGAGCGAAGAATAGCTGCCGGTGAACTGCGATCTTACTTCCGGAAATATCATGCGCATGATGAGCAGCAGCGCCAGGGTTATACCTGCCGCGATCCAGAACATCGCTCTCCATCCTAACCAGTCTCCAATAAATCCGCTGAGTGAGCGAGAAAGTAGAATGCCGATCAGCAACCCGCTCATCACGATGCCAATGATCTTTCCGCGCTTCTCGGGCGGTGATAAATGGGCGGCCAGGGGAAGGATCAGTTGGGGAACAATTGAAGTGCAGCCGATGAGCACACATGCAACGCTCAACATTGCGATCGATGTAGATAATGCCGCCATGACCAATGAGGCCGCTGCAAGTGCTGTCGTGAGTATGATCTGTTTCTTTTTTTCAAACATGTCGCCCAGCGGAACAAAAAATAAAAGTCCCAGGGCGTAACCCAATTGTGTAAAGAAGGCGATGCTGCCAGCCCTGCTTTCAGCAACGCCGAATTCTTTGCTGATAAGCACGACCAGCGGCTGACAGTAATAAATATTGGCCACGATCAAGCCTGTGCAAAGCGCCATGAACATGACCTGCCACCGCTGAAGCGTAAATGTTTTCATAAAGGCAGCAAAATTAGTGTTTGGTTGATTGGGACGGCTTTTTTATGAGGAAGCGGTCAATGGGAAGACGCCCCGGCACGTCCAATAAAAGGTATTTCTTCTTTCTGGAAAAAGATCTTCTTGCCTTTGGCCCTTCCGGTCCTTATCATTTCGTCAGCGCCTGCCGAAGGCCCACCAATGCGGAACACGGCATCGCAGTGATCAATCAACTGCACCGCTACGGGATGAAAGATCTCATTAAAGACAGCATCGCCCATCGCTTTTGAGCCGGCCGCTTCAATGAGCGGAAGCGCAAACCATTCTCCAAGTACCGGCAGGTGACCCATGCGATACACCTCAAGGGCCATATCTGTCATCTGCCTCACGTTGGCAGCAATGAGTTCAGGCTGATCGTTTGTCCCTGACCGGTAGGGACCTGCAATGAGGATCATCAAAGATTGGGGCATGAATCAAATTTGACGCAAATTCCCAAAATAGTTTGATAACGAAACCGATTAATATTGGCCACATATCAAAGCTTTGAAAAGGGAAGCCTGCTCCTTCCAGCGCCGTTAACGATGTGAAATCTGACTACGATTAGGACTACATTTGGATTGAAATCATTTGAAATGGAAAAGAAAAACGGAAAGGCAGCCAACGCAAAAACCGTGATCATCACAGGTGCCAATGGTAACCTGGGCACGGCTGTAACCCATCATTTCCTGAACGAAGGCTATAAGGTCATTGCTACTGTACTCAAGGAAGAAGAAAAAAAAGATGTACCCTCCCATCCGGCCCTCGAAGTATTTGCCGTGAACCTGACGGATGAA
>DATMHB010000640.1:0-6050 GCA_035555175.1 Flavisolibacter sp.
CCTTCTTCTGTCGCGCTCGCCCCTGCCATCAGCAGCCCTGCTGCGGTCATCACGGCGCTCGCGTGCATTGAGGTCTTCGGCATTTTCGTAGTATTTGAGAAAGCGGTCGAATTCCAGAGCCGCAACCCTTTTCAGCACTTCTTCTTTTGTGACGCCGGCAAATTTTTCTTCCAGCATCGGGATATAAGTCTCGTAGTCACCATGACTGATATCGGCCTGCAATAACTTGTCCATGAAATAAAAGAACTGCTTGCGGCAAACGTCTTTGCCGGAAGGGATCTCGAGCTTGTGAAAGGGCACCTGCACCATTCGCTCGATCTGGCGAAGCTTGCCGATCTCGCGGCTGTGAACGATGGACATGCACACGCCTGTTTTCCCTGCGCGCCCCGTCCTTCCGCTCCTGTGCGTATATACTTCAACGTCATCCGGCAACTCGAAATTGATCACATGGCTGATGCCCTGAACATCAATGCCTCGTGCGGCTACATCGGTGGCAATCAGCAGTTGAAGTGTCTTGTCGCGGAATTCGTCCATCACCTTATTTCTTTGCTGTTGCGTGAGGTCGCCATGAAGCGCATCGATATCATAACCTTCGCGCGTTAATTTTTCTGCGATCTCCTGGGCATCGGCCTTGGTGCGTGTAAAGATGATGCCGTACATGCCCGGATTAAAATCGATCAGTCTTTTCAGTGATTCATAACGGTGTTGCGCTGTGGTCACGAAGAACTGGTGGTCGATATTCTTGTTAGCGGTATTTTTCTTTCCAACGGTGATCTCCACCGGTTCTTCCATGTATTTCTTGCTTACTTTCCTGATCTCGGCGGGCATGGTGGCGCTGAACAGCCAGGTGCTGTCGCGCTGGGGCGTATTTTGTAAAATGAATTCAATATCCTCCTGGAAACCCATGTTCAGCATTTCATCGGCTTCATCGAGCACTACATACCTGATCTCTTCCAGGTTGATCGCTTTCCTTTCAATTAGGTCGATGAGGCGACCGGGCGTGGCCACAACGATCTGCACACCGCGGCGGATATCCCGTATTTGCATGCTGATGGAGGCACCGCCGTATACGGCCACTACGTGAAGGCCGGCGCTATATTTCTTAAATAGTTCGATTTCATTTACGATTTGCAGGCAGAGCTCACGGGTGGGACAGATGATCAGGGCTTGCGGAAATTTTTTACCGGCTTCTATGAGTTGAAGGAGCGGCAGACCGAAGGCCGCCGTCTTGCCGGTTCCTGTCTGGGCCAGGCCGATAAGGTCTTTGGTACCGGAAAGGAGCACGGGTATTGCTTTTTCCTGGATGGGTGTGGGCGTGGTGAACCCTAATTCTCCTACCGCCTTTAATAAATTTTCCTGTAGCCCAAGCTCTTCAAATGTCGCCATATAAAAATTTGCTGCAAAGGTATCGCAGAATCGCGGATTCAGAGTTGCACAAATGGTAAATCATAAGAAGAATGGAATATTTTTCACGCGGAAGATAACATTCTGAACAAAGACATGCATCAGCACCGTAGTAAAAACGAAAAGCCGCCCTGGGAACAGGGCGGCTGTCTAACGATTGCTTGCCATATGAATAAAAATCTTGACTTTAAATTACAGTTATCGGCAAGTATTTTACTGCTTATTTACGAGTCGAGTCAGTTGTTGCTCTGTGTGCTGTATCAACAGGCAGTGTGGCTGTATCAACAGTGGTTGTACCTGGCACTGCAGTGTTCAGGCTGTCGGCCGTATGATTTGTGGTATCGGTGGTGCCAGAGCCTTCGCCGCTGTTATTACAAGCAATCAGTGCGCCTGCGATCAATAAAACTCCAAGGATCTTTTTCATGTGATTCAATTTGATTTTAAGGTTATTTGCGTGTCGTATCTTTTTTGTTAAGTGAATCCAGTTTGTCAAGGCTTTCTTTCTTTGCATTCGTTACAGAATCGATCGCGTTTTTCCTTGCGTCCGCTGAAGAATCAACGACGTCCTTCTTTAAATTGGCAATCGAATCCAGAGAGTCTTTTGCATTGTCGGTAGATTCTGCTGAATTGTTGCAGGCTGTAAGAACAGCTACTACGAGGAAAAGACCGAGGAACTTTTTCATTTGTTTATTTTTTTTTGATTAAAAACTATTTTGATTTTTTCCCTTTAAGCGAATCTTTTTTGGCTTCGATGGAAGAATCGAATTTGTCTTTCAGCTCCTCCTTTTTTTCTTTCAGGGAATCGATTTTAGCATCAAAAGAAGAATCCACGTTGTGGGTGAGCGTATCCTTCCTGTCATTGAGCGAGTCCAATTTATTGTCGACTGCATTGCCGGAGCTATTGTTGCAGGCCGTCATAAAACCAACCGCCAGAAATACCAACATCATCCTTTTCATATTATCTGCTTTAGTTCTTTTTAATTGAGTCCCTTTTGTGCTCTGTTGTGGTATTCACCTCTACTTTCAGGTTCTTTGCCTTCTCCACAATCTCAGCACCAGCCCTTTTCAGCTCGGTTTTTGCTGTGTCCAAAAGCCTTTTGGCCGTGGTATCGAGCTTATTTCCAGCCGAGTCCACGTGGATATTGATGGAAGCACTGTCGTTACAGGCCCATAAAACCACCAAGGTCAAACCCACTGCCCACAAAATTTTCATGATCCGGAATTGATTTGTAAAGCATTAATACCGGGGCATTGAAAAAGTAACCCGCCTTTTAAAAAATTTTTTTTAACATGGGGACGGGTTACTATTTTTAGATTTTCGTATTAAAAAACGCGTATTGAAAGCAGAGTACAACGAAAGGTTATTGCTACAAGGGCTGGGAAAGAACGACAGGAAGGCTATTGAAACTATCTATAAAGAGAACTATAACATGGTTCAAGCCCTGGTTATCAATAACAATGGGACCAGTGAGGATGCCAAGGACATATTCCAGGAAACCATGATCGTCCTCTATGAAAAAGTTCAGTCAGGTTCCTTTGAATTGAACTGCCAGATTAAGACCTTTGTCTATTCAGTGAGCCGCAGGCTCTGGCTCAAGCGCCTGATGCAGCAAAGCCGGTTCACGCTGTCGGACGGGCACGAGCAGATCGTTTCGGTGGATGAAGAAGTGGAAGAGCATGAAAAGCGCAACGCAGAGTTCGTCATCATGGAAAAAGCAATGGGTGGTCTGGGCGAACCCTGCAAGAGCCTTCTGGAAGCATTTTATCTGCAAAAAAGATCAATGCTTGAAATTGCCGGAAGCTTTGGCTACACCAACGCAGAGAACGCAAAAAACCAGAAGTACAAATGCCTGATGCGATTAAAAAAACTTTTCTTTTCTCAATATAAAAACGAGTCGCTGTGATTGAAGATATTAAATTGATTGAGGCCGTTGAACGCTATATATCGGGGCAGATGACCCCGGATGAGCGGGTCTATTTCGAACAATTGCGCAAGAGCAATCCCGAGGTGGACCAGGCGGTCGTAGAACACACTTTCTTCATGCAGCAAATGAACCGCTTTGAAGAGACCAGGAAATTCAAGGGCATTCTCAACGATACCCATATTCACCTCGCAGAGAAAGGCGAGATCAAGTCGCCGAAGCTCAAAGGCAGGGCAAGGGTTATTTATTTATACAATCGCTATAAAAGAGTTTCAGCGATCGCTGCGTCCATCGCGGGCATTACAGCGCTCACCATTAGTGCACTCGTGTGGTCGCTTTCCCCAGGCAAACCCATCAGTGCTGTAAAAGATGATGTAGAAGTATTGAAGCGTAAATTCAACGCGCTGGAAAAAACGAACAACTATCTCCAGAAATCCAATCAGATCCTTACCAAAAAGATTGACGACGTGAGAGATCAGCCAGGGCAGGGCCTGCCTGCTCCTATACCGTATACAAGCGGTGGTACCGGTTTCCTGATCGACAACCGCGGCTATGTTGTCACCAATGCGCACGTAATTGAAAACGCGAAGAATATTGCCGTACAGGGCAGCGATGGCAAAGAGTTGAACGCAACCGCCGTTTATGCCGATCTTACAAAGGACCTCGCCATTTTAAAGATCGTCAGCAAAGAATACAGATCACCGGGCACCATCCCTTATTCTATCAAGAAAAATGCAGGCGACCTCGCCGAGCCGATATTTACACTGGGCTTCCCCCGGAACGAGATCGTATACGGGCAGGGCTACGTAGCTGCAAAGACCGGCTTCCAGGGCGATTCCCTCGCCCTGCAGATCACCATCGCGGCCAATGAAGGAAATAGCGGAGGTCCTGTGCTGAACCGCAATGGAGAAGTGATCGGCGTGCTCACCGGCAAGCAAAAGACAGCTGAGGGCGCCGTATTTGCGATCCAGTCCAAATACATCTTTGCCGCACTTAACGAGCTCCAGAAGGATACTGCCTTTCAAAATGTAAAAATGCCGGGCAGCTCTGTCCTTAGAGGAGCAGAGCGTACCCAGCAGGTAAAAAAGATCTCCGATTTCGTGTATATGGTGAAAGTGAATTAAGCTGTTCGATAATGGTTTCGCACAAAGCGGCGAAGTAAATCGAAAATTTAAAAGTCAAGATTCATCCTGTCGCGGCCGAAAAAGCATTACGCTTACTATAGAATCTTTGCGTGTGCTTTGTGTTTCAACCTTTGATGTTCGCCCCGTGTCCCCTAATTAATTATTGACGAAGATCCTGTTGCCCGTGAGACACGAGGCGGACCAAAACTAAACCAATTGTCCTTGCACTTCTTTGTCTAAAGGTCGGCTTTGCGTCCTTGGCGTCCCCTGCGTTTTAAACTTCCGCTACAAGTGGCAGTTTATTGCTTCCACAAATTGTTCGGATACGCGCCGCTTTCCACCTGTTGACTGAGGCTCTTTTGCACTACGGGCGCATCTTCCTTGTACGTAACACCAAACCATCTTGCGGAAGTAGGGATCACTTTGATCACGCCCTTTCCCGATTTTACCCATTGATCTGCTGCAAACGGAATGAGGTATTCCGATTTCGGACTATTGATATTCTTGTCGAGGAAATCTTTGAATCCTTTTTCGATAAAAGAAAACAATGAAGGGTGGAAGCACCAGAAGTTCATGGATGCCATGGAATTTTCCGGCAGCTCATGCTTGCTGCCATCCGCTTCTTCATACACCATCTTTCCGTTGTCGCGGTATACTTTCAGCCTTTCAGTAATAGCCATCAGGTTATTGTTGCTGTCCACCTCGCACACACCCCTGCTCACGGTACCGTGCTCCGAAAGGGTCTTGGCCAGCTCATATCCAAGAATGGCATAAACCGATTCAGTACATCCGTTCTTCAGAAACTCCACTGCCTTTTTAAATGCGTCGTTTCCATAAAAATCGTCGGCATTGATCACCGCGAAAGGCTCGTTCACGGCATCCCTTGCACAAAGGATGGCATGTGCCGTGCCCCAGGGCTTGGTACGATCAGGCGGCACCGCGTGCCCCTGCAGGAATTTGTCCATTTCCTGGAATACATACTCTGTTTCGATCTTGCCCTTGAGCTTGGGCTCAAAAATATTCCTGAAGTCTTCTGCAAAATCCTTGCGGATAATAAAGACCACTTTTTGAAATCCTGCTTTGATCGCATCGAATACAGAATAATCCATAATCGTTTCCCCACTTGGTCCGAACTGTTGAATCTGTTTCATGCTGCCATAGCGCGATGCCATTCCAGCGGCCATGATCACTAATGTTGGTTTCATCTGTTATTTTTTAATCGGGCCCGAAAATAATACATTCGGGACGTAAGCATCAACGATGAGTTTAATCGAAGGAAAAATCAAGCTTGACCCGGTTAGTTCTGTGTATAATTTTCATACCACAGCCCACGTGTTAAGGCTTGACCTCCTTCATCCTGTGATCTCGGGCAATAAATGGTTCAAGCTAAGGGAATACCTGAGCGATGCAAAAGCAAAAGGAAAGAAGGCCGTCCTGAGTTTTGGCGGCGCATTCTCCAACCACATTGTTGCTACAGCCGCGGCGGCGCGGGCCGCGCAATTAGGCAGCATTGGCATTATACGCGGCGAAGAAGCGGAAGCGCTTTCTCCAACGCTCGAAGACGCGAAGCACCTCGGCATGCATTTGTTGTTCGTGAGCC
>DATMHB010000641.1:0-2843 GCA_035555175.1 Flavisolibacter sp.
ATATCGAGACCTCGGTAAAATTTTTCAAGCGGATGGCGCCATTGGGGATGGGTATCGAGATCGAACTCGGTGTTACGGGTGGTGAAGAAGATGGCGTGGACAACAGCGGCATTGAAAATGATAAGCTCTATACACAGCCGAAAGAAGTTGCCTATGCGTATGAAGAACTACGCAAGGTAGGCAGCCTCTTCACCATTGCCGCCGCATTTGGCAATGTGCATGGTGTATACAAACCAGGTAATGTTGAACTCCGGCCCGACATCCTTCGCAACAGCCAGGACTATATCAGGAAAGAATTCAAGACTGCAGATAAGCCTGTTTATTTCGTATTCCATGGTGGAAGCGGTTCTCCTCAGCACCAGATCCGCGAAGCGATCGATTACGGGGCCATTAAGATGAACATCGATACAGACTTGCAATGGGCTTTCTGGGAAGGCGTGCTTTCTTTTTACAAAAAGAACGAAGGCTTTTTGCAGGGACAATTGGGCAATCCGGAAGGAGAAGACAAGCCGAATAAAAAATATTATGATCCGAGGGTATGGTTGCGCAAGGGTGAAGAAAATTTCATTAAGCGGCTCGAGGTTGCTTTCGAAGACCTCAACTGTATCAACCGGAACGCATAGCTATTAGCGGGATTTCATTTGGGCGTTATCTTCGCGGCGTATTAAATCCTTAACGATATGCCTGCAAGAAATATTCAGCAGCTCCTTGGCGACAAGGGTGCCTACCTGCTTGACCATGTATGTAAGACGATCGATAAATCGACGCTGCATCTTCCCTCCCCCACACACGTTGAAGACATATGGATCAACAGTAACCGCAGTAACCAGGTGCTGCGCAGTCTGCAAAGTCTGTTGAATCATGGAAGACTTGGCGGTACCGGTTATTGCAGCATCTTCCCGGTCGACCAGGGCATTGAGCATAGTGCCGGTGCATCCTTTGCACCCAATCCCATTTATTTCGATCCCGAGCAGATCATCAGGCTTGCCATCGAAGGCGGTTGCAATGCCGTAGCTTCTACTTATGGCGTGCTCGGCATCATGAGCCGTAAGTATGCGCACCGCATTCCCTTTGTTGTAAAGATCAATCACAATGAATTTTTGAGTATGCCTAACCGTTATGACCAAACCATGTTTGGCACGATCAGAAATGCATGGGATATGGGCGCCGTAGCAGTCGGAGCCACCATTTACTGGGGCAGCGCCGAAAGCGCCCGGCAGCTGAAAGAAGTTGCCGAAGCATTCCAGTATGCACATGAACTGGGCATGACAACCATCTTGTGGTGCTACCTGCGCAATGCAGCTTTTAAGGTGGATGGAGTGGATTATCATGCAGCCGCTGATCTTACAGGTCAGGCGAATCATCTTGGTGTGACGCTGCAGGCGGATATCATCAAGCAAAAACTACCGACCAACAACGGCGGCTATAATGCAACAAAGCATGGAAAGACAAGCAAGCTGGTATATGAAAAGCTCACTTCCGATCACCCTATCGATCTTACGCGCTACCAGGTATTGAATTGCTTTAACGGCCGTGTTGGTCTCATCAATAGCGGCGGCGAAAGCAAGGGCGAAAGTGATCTGGTGGAAGCCATCACAACAGCAGTCATCAACAAGCGTGCTGGCGGCATGGGCCTTATCCTTGGGCGAAAAGCATTTCAGCGTCCATTTAAAGAAGGTGTAGACATGCTGAAGGCGATCCAGGATGTTTATCTAGATCGATCAATTACTATTGCCTAATCAAATAGACACGCGTCACGGGTGTGATAGGCGGAGTCGTAGAATTGAGGTTAACCAGGCTGCCTGTCATCATAGCAAGAATGCCTGCACATCTTAATGTAGTATCGGAAAAATAAAGCAGGGAAAATTTCCCTGCTGATTGCATCGAAGATTTATTCGATCATGATTTTTTCTGAGGCATTTTGGTGTTCTGCGGTTTGGGAACCAAAGCATACGCCGGCTTCGGCCTGTTGGCACCCAATAAAAGTGATAATATACGTTTCAGCATTTCCGGATTTTTAAAGTTTGAAATAGTACGCGATTCTCAGTGGAGCAGATAGGATGGCTTGGAACAGATATGTAATATACAACGGAATATTTTAGAAAAAGCCTAGAAAAAATACGCGTGGGCCCGATTTAACAACATTAAAACTGCCAGCACCGGTCCCTACTGATCCAGCTCTTTTCTCAAAGCACGCACCTCGGCCGGGTCAATATAGGGGTTGGTATACGATTCCTCGCCCGATTGGAATGAAGGATGAAGGAATTCCATTTGTGATTTTCTTTTTGATCTGAGTGACGAATGCAATTCCACCGCACCCGTGGTCGTTGCAATGTGCCGGATGTTTTCTTTTCTGATTCCGCTGCCCGGCATGATGATGATCCGGGTGTCAGCTTGTTTTACCAGTTCCGCTATAAGGGCTAGCCCATCGGGCGCCGTAGGTTGCTGACCCGAGGTCAGGATACGCTGACAACCGATTTCCACCAGTTGCTCCATCGCTGTAAAAGGATCCCTGCACCGGTCAAATGCCCGGTGGAAAGTCACGTCCATGGGATAAGCCAGCTCCACGATCCTTGCCATCCTTTCCCTGTCAATGTCTCCATTCTTTAGCAACATCCCGCAAACCACTCCATCACAACCCAGTTCCTTCATCAGGACACAATCCCTTTGCATGAGGTCGAACTCCTCTTTTTCGTAAAGAAAATCGCCACCCCGGGGCCTGAGGATCGGAAATAGCTGGACACTGAAAAGTTCCCGGCATTTCCTGATCATTCCATAGGAAGGCGTGGTGCCCCCCTCGGTCAATGCCGCACACAATTCGATGCGGTCTGCTCCGCCTTCGA
>DATMHB010000642.1:0-3872 GCA_035555175.1 Flavisolibacter sp.
TATCGCAAGCTGCTCCGGGACATGAGATATTCACAAACAGCAGACGGTCTGGTTCCGGAAATTGCTCCCGAATATGTAAAGTTCGAGTGGGGCGGTGGAATCTTTCGCGATTCTCCTGAATGGGGCAGCAGTTGCGTTATCGTGCCCTGGTACCTGTATCAACGGTATGGCGATACGGATGTTTTGCAGGAGCAGTATGCCACCATGAAAAATTATATCGGCTATTTGCAGAAAAAAGCAAAGGGCCATATTCTGTCGCAGGGATTAGGTGACTGGTACGACCTTGGTCCGAACCCGCCCGGTGTGTCGCAATTAACACCGATGGGTGTAACGGCAACTGCTATCTTTTATTACGACCTCAGCATTCTGAAAAAGATCGCCTTGCTGCTCAAGAAAAAAGAAGACGCCGTGCAATTTCAAGAACTGGCGGTGAAAGTGAGAAGGGCTTTTAACGATACTTTCTTTCACAAGGATACGAGACAATATGCCACGGGCAGCCAGACCGCCAATGCCATGGCCGTATACATGGGGCTTGTGGACCCGCAGTACAAAAATGCTGTTATCGATAACATAGTAAAGGATATACGCGACCGGAACAATGGTTTGACCGCCGGTGATATCGGGTATCGTTATCTCCTTTGTGTTTTGCACGAGGCAGGCCGGGATGATGTAATATTTGACATGAACAGCAGAACCGATGTGCCCGGATATGGTTACCAGCTGGCAAAGGGAGCAACGGCATTAACAGAGTCGTGGTCGGCATTGGCCACAAATTCCAATAATCATTTCATGCTGGGACATATCATGGAATGGTTTTACCGTGCGATCATTGGTATCGATCAATCGTCGAATTCGATCGCATTTAAGGAGATCGTGGTCGACCCGCGGACGCCGGGTGATGTGCATGCGGCGCAGGGAAGTTTTGATTGCCTTTATGGAACAATTGCAACCGAGTGGAAGAAAGAAAATGATTCCTTTGAACTGCGCGTTATGATTCCGCCAAATACTTCGGCCATCGTTTATTTGCCGGCAAAAGCGCATTCCAGGATCTTTGAGCATAATCGTTCAATTGGAAAAGGTCAGGACGTCAAAGTGCTTGGTTACAGGCAAGGTAAGCTGAAGCTTAGAGTGGGATCCGGTTCTTATTTTTTTGTTGTCAAAGATTGATCAATGCATCTCATTTTTAATAAAAGGATAATGTTTCTGTTGGGCGGCGTTTTTATTGCATCGGTTGTTTTTGCGCAGCAAAGAACTGCAGCAGTGGATCAGCAAAAAATGCAGGAGGTTTACGAAGCAGTAAAAACGCCTTTTAAATATGGGCTCGTATTGGTGCCGGAAAGCAGAGACCAAATGATCGACTGCCCTACGGTTTTCAGAAAAGGGAATCTTTGGTACATGAACTACCTGCGATTCGATGGGCGTGGGTACGAAACATGGCTGGCAAAAAGCGAGGACCTGTTGCACTGGAAAGAAATGGGCCGGCTGATGTCACATAGCGCTGATACGACGGCCTGGGATGCCAGTCAGAAAGCCGGATACATGGCGCTGGTCGATACAAAATGGGGTGGTGGCAATTCGTTAATAAAATACAGGGGCAAATACTGGATGAGCTATTTCGGCGGCAGGGAACGAGGTTATGAAGCCGGTCGGCTTTCACTCGGTATGGCGTTTACAAAATTAAATCCGGCGACCGTTCACGAATGGGAGCGATTGCAAAGGCCCATATTCACTTCGCTGGACAGCGATGTTCGCTGGTGGGAAAATAAAAAGCAATTCAAAAGCACGGTTATCTACGATAAAGGCAAAACAACAGGTTATCCCTTTGTTATGTACTATAACGCCAATGGCGATACGGCCAAGGACAATAAGAAAACAAGATGGTTTGAAAGGATCGGGATGGCTGTTTCAAACGACATGGTCCATTGGACGCGATTTCAAAGTGAACCTGTCGTTCATCATCCTGCCGGCATAACGGGAGATCCCGCCATTCAAAGAATAGGAAATGTGTGGGTGATGTTTTATTTCGGCGCATTCTGGCAGGACAGAAAGGGCTCATTCAACCGGTTTGCGTGTTCTTATGACCTCGTGCACTGGACAGACTGGAACGGGGATAACCTCATAGAGTCGTCGGAGCCTTACGATGAATTGTATGCCCACAAATCTTCCGTCATAAAATTTAATGGAGTGGTGTATCATTTTTATTGTGCCGTCAATAAAAAAGGACAACGGGGCATCGCGGTGGCCACTTCAAAAGACCGCGGTAAAAGTGAACTCAATTTTATTTCTGAATAAGCATGGGCAGGATCTTCAAAATTGTATTGGCATCGATTTGTTCATTCATCGTCGTTCCAGCACTGGCACAAAGGAGCACCGTTAAGTTCAATAAGGGCTGGAGGTTCTTTCCGGGCAACGACAGTTTGGCGAGCGCAGTAGTTTTCGATGATGCAAAATGGAGAAGGCTGGATCTCCCTCACGACTGGAGCATTGAAGGAACATTCAGTGAAAAGCATCCGACAACTTTTAACCAGGGCGCCTTGCCCGCGGGCATTGGATGGTACCGCAAAACGTTTTTAGTACCTGCCGCTTCAAAAGACAAAAGAGTATTTATCAATTTCGATGGTATTTATCGCAACAGCGAGGTGTGGATCAACGGCCATCATTTAGGCAAAAGGCCAAATGGGTACGTTTCTTTTCAGTATGAATTGACGCCTTATTTAAAATTCGGAAGGGAAAAAAATGTTATCAGTGTTAAGGTTGATAATTCACTCCAACCGAATTCAAGGTGGTACACGGGTTCAGGCATTTATCGAAATGTGTGGCTGGAGACTACCAATAAAATAGCTGTGGACGGCAGCGAAAGCTTTATTACAACTACCTGTGCGGATAACAAGCAAGCTTTCATCGGGATCCAAACCAGGATCATGAATACTTCAGCAAAGGCCCAATGGGTTGAAATGGTCCATGAAATTTACGATGCTGCCGGCGTTTTGATTGAAAGCGTGAAATCGCGAGGCCGTTACCTTATTCCGGAGGGTGGTGCCCACCATAGCGCCGTCTCTGCAGTTCGTCATCCTAAATTATGGTCGGTCGATAAACCTTATATCTATAAAGCCGTTATAAAAATTCTGGCCAATGGGCGGCTGATCGACAGATATGAGATTTCGTTCGGCATACGCTATTTCAACTTCGATCCTGAAAAGGGCTTTTCGCTGAATGGAAAGCGCATGAAAATTTTGGGCATGTGCATGCACCACGATCTTGGTGCGCTGGGCGCTGCCGTGAATAAAAGGGCGATTGAAAGACAATTGCAGCTGCTGAAGGCAATGGGTTGCAATGCCATCCGCACGGCGCACAACCCACCCGCGCCTGAATTGCTTGACCTGTGTGACCGCATGGGTTTTATCGTTATGGACGAAGCGTTTGACATGTGGAGGAAGCGGAAAAATAAATTCGACTATAGCATCGACTTCGATGAATGGCACAAAAGAGACCTGGAAGATATGGTAAGAAGGGATCGCAATCATCCTTCGGTTTTTATCTGGAGTATCGGCAACGAGATCAGGGAGCAGTTCGATAGTTCAGGAACGGCGCTTGCGGCAGAACTGGTTCGAACGGTAAAAGATATCGATCCCACCCGTCCTGTTACCTGTGCGCTCACTGAAAATGATCCGCAGAAGAATTTCATTTATCAGTCGCATGCTTTGGACCTTCTTGGGTTCAATTATAAGCTGAATGATTATCCCGAGCTGCCAAAGCGGTTCCCGGGTGCGAAGTTCATTGCAACGGAGACCGTATCGGGACTGGCTACCCGCGGGCATTATGATATGCCCTCGGATAGTAACCGTCACTGGCCGCCAGATGCAAAACCGTTT
>DATMHB010000643.1:0-9093 GCA_035555175.1 Flavisolibacter sp.
GGATTCACCGGGTTTATCTCCTGTAGAAAAGATCAAAACAGAGAGTGATGGTCTTAGGGGAACCATAAAAGAAAGTTTGAAAAATGAGATCACCGGCGCTATTCATGAAGATGATCAGAATGTGATCAAGTTCCATGGCATGTACCAGCAGGATGATCGGGACCGCCGCGAGGAGAGAGCGGAAAAAAAGCTCGAACGCTTGTATTCATTCATGATCCGGCTGCGTTTGCCGGGTGGATTTCTCACACCCCGGCAATGGATCGCCACGCACCATATTGCCGGCGCACATACAACAGGTGTGATCAAGATCACCACCCGGCAAACGTTGCAGTTGCACGGTTTGCTGAAGAGCAGGGTGCGGCCCACGATACAGGCATTCAGCCAGGTACACCTTGACTCCATCGCCACATGTGGAGATATCAACCGGAATGTATCGTGCAGCTCTAACCCGAAACAGTCTCCCGTACATGAGGCTGTGTTTGCCTACGCAGACAGGATCAGTAAAATGCTGATGCCCAAGACGAGGGCTTATTATGAGATCTGGCTGGATGAAGAAAAGATCCTTGACAAAAAGGACGAGGAAGATCCTTTGTATGAAGACCGTTACCTTCCACGCAAGTTCAAGATCGGCATCGCGATCCCCCCGAATAACGACGTGGATGTTCTGACGAACGACATTGGTCTGATTGCGGTGATCGAGGATGATCAGCTGAAGGGATTCAACATTGCGATCGGGGGCGGCTTATCGAGTACGCATGGCAACCCTGATCATTATCCGAGACTGGGCACGGTGATCGGCTTCACCGATAGTGAAGAAAAAACAATGAAGGTGATCTATGAAATACTCACGGTGCAAAGAGATTTCGGAAACCGCAGCGACCGCAAGAAAGCACGGCTGAAGTACACGGTAGACCAGTATGGAGCACAATTTTTTAAAGAGCAGGTAGAACAGCGCGTCGGTTTTCAGCTCGAAAAAGAAAGACCTTTTGTTTTCAACCAGCGCCGCGATTTTTATGGATGGGAGCAGAACCATGAAGGATTATGGTATTATACTCTGTTTGTGGAGAACGGGCGCGTAACGGACGAGAAGGGTCTCAATCTTAAGACGGCTTTGTTCGAAATTGCTTCAACAGAAAAGGCCAACTTCCGGTTTACTTCGAATCAGAATGTGATCATCAGTGATATTGCGCCGGCGGATAAACAAGAGATTGATAACCTGCTGGACAAGTACTCGCTGAAAAAACACAATGAAACCGTGTCTGCCGTGCGGAAGAACGCGATGGCCTGCGTGGCCCTGAACACCTGTCCGCTGGCGCTGGCTGAAGCGCAGCGTTATCTGCCTACGCTGATATCGAAGATCGAGCCGATCCTGAGCAAGTATCAGCTGGAAGACGAGGAGATCATCGTTCGCATGACGGGCTGCCCCAACGGCTGCGCGCGGTCTTCAAATGCCGAAATAGGATTTATCGGAACTGCCCTGGGCAGATACAATATGTATATCGGGGGAGATCACCTCGGTTTACGCCTGAACAAAATTTATAAGGAGCAGCTCGATGAGCAGGGCATTCTGAATGAAATGGATCTGCTGCTTGGATTGTTCAGCAAACAGAAAGCCGATGGCGAAACGTTTGGAGATTTCAGCCACCGGTATTTATCCACTATTCAATCCTAATGTGAATTCATAACCATGGATCAAACGAATAAGAAGAGATGGTCACCCGATCAAATAAGCAGGAATCATGAAAGAAAAACAAACGAACAATTTATTCCCGGTTTTTCTAAAGCTGGAAACCATGGGTGTGCTTATTGTAGGCGGGGGCAAGGTGGGACTGGAAAAACTGCAGGCCATTCTTCTGAATGCGCCGGAAGCGAATATTCGGCTGACCGCGACCGTTATCTGCCCTGAGATCAGGGCGCTCGCGCACGGCCACCGGAATGTGGAGCTTAATGAAAGGGTCTTTCTTCCCGACGACGTTGACGGTGCCGATATCGTTATCATCGCTATAGATGATCCTGTTGAAAGCCAGCGGATGAGAAATCTTGCAAGGATCAGGGGCAAGCTGGTGAATGTGGCGGACCAGCCTGCGCTATGCGATTTTTATATGGGCTCCATCGTTCAAAAAGGAAACCTCAAGATCGCCATCTCCACTAATGGAAAATCGCCCACCCTGGCCAAGCGAATGAAGGAGCTGTTTTACGATCTTATTCCCGAGCAGATAGACGAAGTTCTAGGGAACCTGGAGCGGATCAGGGCGGACCTAAAAGGAGATTTCGCCGATAAGGTAGACCGGCTCAATGCGATCACGCGGGAGCTGGTAGAAAAGCAGAAGAAGACAGAATAGGCCCCATTTTACAATCCTTTCTACGGAAGGGATTTTTTACGTCCGTTTATATTATATTTTATAATATATGAAATCGGTGCCGATTTTTTTCTAGTTTTAACGGGTAGAATTGGAAAATGCCTCATTTACTGGATAGACTGAGCGAAATTTTGCCAATAAACGCAGGTTATATTCACATATAAAAAAATAATATTTGATTTTGTTAACGTGCGCCCTTAATTTTAACAAAACGAAACAGAAAAGAAATAGAAATCGTCCGAAGGTGTTGAGCAGGTTGAAATGGAAACAGGTTGATCCGTCCCCGTTGAATTTTACCCGGAATCACAACTAATTAAAAAAGGTATTGCTTGTAAACCTAAGCTTCTGAACCAAGCTTAAGTATGGCAATACCTTTCATTTTTAACTTAAATACCAACACAATGTTACGAAAATTAATTGCTTCGGCAGTTGCCATGATTACAATGTCCAGCGCATTTTCACAGGATTCTTCAGAACATCCGGCCCTTAGCATCAATGGCTCGGCCGATGTTTATTACAAGTATGATCTCGCAAAAACAAAGGCTAATAATTACACCTCATTCACCAACTCCCACAACAGCTTCGAACTGGGAATGGCAACTGTGAAACTGGATTACAAGACATCGAAGGTAGAAATGGTGGCAGACCTCGGTTTCGGCAAAAGGGCCCAGGATTTTTCTTACAATGATGCCGGTATACTGCAGGCGGTAAAACAATTATACCTCAGTTATAGTCCGGCTGACTGGCTTAAACTTACCGCCGGTAGCTGGGCCACGCATGTTGGATACGAATTAGTAGATGCGAACCTGAACCGCAACTACAGCATGTCGTACATGTTCACCAACGGACCATTCTTTCACACGGGTGTAAAAGCCGAATTGTCGATGCATGGCAATGGCCTCATGATCGGAGTGGCCAACCCTACCGATTTCAAATATGTTCCTGATGGGGTCGTGAATAAAAAATTCTTGATAGCGCAATATAGCTACACCAAATCCGAAAACTTCAAAGCCTTTGTCAATTACGTTGGCGGCGAGAATATAGATACGTCAAAATCAAAACAGCTGGATCTGGTGCTGACTACCAAGATCAGCAGCAAATTCAGCCTCGGCGCCAATGGAACGGTGACGAATGTGAAGTCTTACATGGGCAATAAAAAATACGACGAAAACAAGAAGTGGTGGGGATCTGCGCTGTATGTGAATTTTGATCCCACGTCCGTCTTCGGCCTCACGCTCCGCGAAGAATACTTTAGTGACAAGAGCGGATTAAAAATTCCCGGTCTCTATCTCAACGGAAACATTTTCGCTTCGACGCTGTCGGCCAATTTCAGGGTAGACAATTTCATTTTCATTCCTGAATTCCGGATCGACCATTCGAATAAATCAATTTTCACAAAAAAAGACGGAACCGGTACCACCAGTGCGGCCAACGTGTTGTTGGCTGCCGTTTATCAATTCTAAATCATGATCATTATAAAACTTTAAAAGATGAACAAAATCACACTAAAATCCTCCTTACCATTTTTGGTTTTAGCTGCTATTGCCATCAGTGCATTGTTTATTCCAACGCTTCCCAATTTTGACAATGGAAAATACAATGCTGCTGATATTGCCTGGATGATCGTTGCCACGGCGCTTGTATTTCTCATGACACCCGGTCTTGCTTTCTTTTACGGGGGCATGGTGAATCGCAAGAACGTTTTGTCAACCATGATGAAGAGCGTGGTTGCAGCGGGCGTAGTCGGCGTGCTCTGGATCGTTGTCGGTTACAGTCTCAGTTTTGGTTCTTCTGTAAAAGGTGTTATCGGCAATCCGCTTACACATCTTTTTTATAAAGGCGTAGCCTCGGGCGAACCATGGGCTGGTGGTCCAACGATCCCTAAATCACTATTCTCCATGTTCCAGCTGATGTTCGCGATCATCACGCCGGGCCTGGTAGTGGGCGCCATTGCAGAGAGGATGCGCTTTGTGGCTTATGTTCTCTTTACTGTTTTATTCAGCCTGCTTGTGTATGCACCCCTTGCGCACTGGAGCTGGCATCCCGAGGGATTCCTGGCCAAGATGGGGGCCCTTGATTTCGCGGGCGGAACTGTCGTGCATATTTCTGCCGGCTGTGCAGCATTGGCTGGTGCAATCGTACTCAAACGCCGTAAGGTTCATATTAATAAAGTGGAAAGCTCACCTGCGAATATTCCTTATGTGCTTATCGGAACCGGCTTGCTTTGGTTCGGATGGTTCGGCTTCAATGCCGGATCGGCACTGGGTGCGAATGCTCTTGCCGTATCGGCTTTCGCAACAACCAATACCGCAGCGGCTGCGGCCGGTCTATCTTGGATGTTCTTCGATGTACTGAAGGGGAAGAAACCATCAGTAGTAGGATTCTGCGTTGGTGCTGTAGTTGGTCTCGTAGCCATCACGCCGGCAGCAGGGTACGTTGCCATTCCGCAAAGTATTTTTATCGGTGTTACCGCGGCCGTTGTTTCGAATATCGCTGTCTACATCAAATCAAGATCGTCTCTTGACGACACGCTGGATGTATTCCCCTGTCATGGTATCGGCGGTATCGTAGGAATGTTGATGACCGGCATCTTCGCCACAAAATCCGTTAATGCATTGGGCGCAGACGGCTGGGCATATGGCAATCCTGCTTTCTTCGTTACCCAGTTAAAGGCAATGGCCATTGCTGTTGGTTACAGCTTTGCTGCATCCTTTGTGATTTTCAAATTCATCAATTTCATTGTTCCTATCCGCGTTAGCGACCGTGAAGAAGAACAGGGTCTCGATGCTTCACAGCACAATGAGAAATATGTTCAGGGAACACTGCTCGTTGCTACAAAATCTGGTCTCGTTGAAGAAGAAATTCATCCTGATCATGTTTATGAAACTTCAACAAACAACACTTATACAAAATAAAAAGTTCAACTATGGCTATTGCTAAACTGGAGTACATATGGCTTGATGGATACAAGCCCATACAAAGTCTGCGCAGCAAGACTAAGATCGAAAGGGATTTCAGCGGAAGGCTGGAAGACGTTCCCATGTGGTGCTTTGATGGTTCTTCCACCGAGCAGGCGCCTGGCGGCTCCTCCGATTGTCTGCTGCAGCCGGTATACATTGCAAAAGATCCACAGCGCACGAACGGTTACCTCGTGATGTGCGAGGTGCTCAACCCGGATGGCTCTCCTCACAGATCGAATGGCCGCGCGCTGATCGATGACGATGATAACGATTTCTGGTTCGGCTTCGAACAGGAATACTTCTTATGGAATAATGAAACCGATAAGCCTCTCGGATTTCCCGAAGGAGGATTTCCAAGACCGCAGGGACCTTATTACTGTTCGGTTGGTGCAGCCAATGCTTACGGCCGTCATATCGTTGAAGAACACCTCGACGCATGTATCGATGCGGGCATCAACGTGGAAGGCATCAACGCGGAAGTGGCAACAGGGCAGTGGGAGTTCCAGATTTTTGCAAAGGGCGCAAAAGCAGCCGGCGATCAGGTGTGGGTAGCACGCTACCTCCTCGAAAGAATAGGCGAAAAATATGGTGTGTCCATCAACTGGCATTGTAAGCCGCTCGGTAAGCTGGACTGGAACGGAAGTGGCATGCACGCCAACTTTTCAAACTCCGTTTTAAGGAATTGCGGAAGCAGGGAAGTGTATGAAAAGATCTGTGAAGCATTCCGTCCGGTGGTGAAAGAACATATTGAAGTATATGGACCGGATAATCACCTGAGGTTAACAGGCCTGCATGAAACCGCAGCCATCGACGAATTTAAATATGGTATCTCCGACAGGGGCGCATCCCTCCGCAGTCCTATCGGCACGGGGGAGCGGGGCGGGAAGGGATGGCTCGAAGACCGCAGGCCGAATAGTGCAGCCGATCCTTATAAGGTGGCCGGCCGCATTGTGAAGACCGTGAAGTCTGCTGAGATCGAATATGTGATGGAAGATAAAAGAGTAAAAGAATTGGTTGCTTAACCTGGTTTATATGGTCTGGTTTTTCAGGGGGTGGGCTTTGCCCGCCCTTTTTTATTGCCGCCAAAAAAGCTCCTGTTTACATTTTTCTCCTGATATCGGATCTCAGCAGCGCAATCAATTTCTGAAAGTCCATATCGATTTCATTGAGCAATTTTTCTGTTTGCGCTGAAGTAGGGCCTGAAATATCCATCCGCTCCACCAGCTTTTTCGAAGGGATCACGGTTGTCTTGCCACCGCGGATCTTTTCGCTGATAAATACGCTGTCGATAAAGTAGTGATAGCCTTCTTTTTCCACCTCGATCGTTAGCCTGTAAAAAAGTTTCCTGATCATTGAATGAGGTGTTTGAAGCCTGAGCACACCCTGCGCAGAAAGCTTGTTCTTGTCCGTGCTATCGTTAATAAAATTGCCGACGTCATTCTTTACGCGTTGACCAATGCTGGCTCTTGCCCGCTGATACAATTCATTTTTTTCAACGTCGTCCACTTTCACTTTCCCCTTGTACACAATTTGCTCATCTTCCAGGTGAACGGTTTGAGCGAATCCGGCGCAGGGAAGGAGAAGAAAAAATAATAAATAGCGCATCATTCTTTTTTTAAAATACAAATCCGATCGTTGCCCAGGGCATGGCCTTTACTTCTTTTGAAAAACTGAGATAACCGGTCACCACAAAGCGCTTCAGCGGTGCAAGCCATATGCCACCTCCATAGCCATTGTGCCAGGTGTCCGAACGGTCGCCGTCAAGCCATACTTTTCCGAGATCATTAAAGCCATAAATGCCAATGGTTGCAGGAAATAAATAGGCATTAATGTCGGCGATCTTTATCCTGAGCTCCGTATTGTTGTAAGCGGCGCCGCGGCCGGCAAAACGCAGGGCACGGTACCCCCTGAGGTGATTTGTGAAGCCGAGGTATTGCGCCTGCTCGAATTCGAAATTTCCCCAATTGGTGCCCACTCCGAATATAGTGGCCAGCACAATATTGCCCTTTGAAATGAAATCAGTGTACAGACTGATGCTCCCTCCGGCCTGGGTTACATCATTGCTTAAATTGTTCAGTCCTTTAAGCATTCTTACGTACCCGTTCAATACGATCCCTCTTGTGGGTATGAAGGTGTTGTTTCGTGCATCTGCCACCAGGCGCACTTCTCCGCCGGCATAATATTTCGGCTTGGAAATATCTCCCGTTCCCAGGGGATCGAGATAGGTTTTAATGAACCTCGAGTTATTTTCCTTGTTCTTCAGCTGCAGGTATTGAAACGAGGGGCCATAAGAGAGACTGAGCCAGGAGCTCAGGTTATGTTTTAAGAGAATGGAGAGGTTGCCAATATTATAGCTTGCCCGGTAATATTCTTTGTCTTTTGTTTTGTCGACGACCGTGTTGTTGCCATAGCCAAAAAACCGCGTCCTGTTGGTTGGCACCATCATGTCGCCCCTGATCTGCAGATCGGTATGCCCGGCGATCCTGATGAAGTCGCCATTATAACGAAGATGCATAGCCGAGGAGTTGAGCGCATGCGTAGCGGATACAATATTCCTGATACTGAAAGAATCCTTTCTGAAACCGCGGGTAATGATCTTGAAGCTGGCTCCAAGAAGGATGCCTTCAATAGGCGAGATCTCGCCGGTTGGCCCGATGCCGACGATCTTATAATTATAACCAAGCCGGGTATACACGTTGTTTTGGGGATCATCTTTCACCCTGTTGCGGATACCTGGTTCAACCACGTTTTTTTCAAAGCTCACATCATAAGCGATCAGCTTCCCGCCGCGACCATGATTGATGAATTGATCCTGGCCGGGGCCGCCAACCATCCTGATCTTGATCTTTGAAGGGCCGCCTTCCACAATAAACCTGTCATCATCTTCCAGGCCATATAATCTCAGTTCTTTTGTTTCCGATGGATCAAATACCCTGTGATAGTATTGAGCGGAAGGATTACCGAGGCTGTCCAGTTCACTAACGGTAAGGCTCACCCTCCCATCATCGTTCTTCACGATCAGGAATTGCTCTTTTTCATTAGTGCCGACAATCGATACGGTGTGCGCCAGCGTGCGGTAATAGCGCATCATGTCGGTCCTGAAATATTTTCTTTTTTTCTTCAGCGTTTCGGCAATCGATGGCGCTTCGTATTTCCAGATCTCGCCGGGCTGCTGCTTCATTGCTGCGTCAATTACGGAGTCGGTAACATTTTTCAGGAACTGATCCACTTCCCGGCTCCAATCTTCTTCACTCAATTCAGTGAGAAAGGTTCGGTCAAAATTCCTGGCGGCCCGGTTAAAGGAATTCATGTGTTCGACCTTCGCCCTGAATCCCTGGAGTTCCGGCAGTCTTTCCTTCCCGCGCATAATCTTCGGTATCAGTCCCTGATTGGTATAAAATACCTGGTCGCGGTCTTTGGGAACAGGCAGGTAACGTTTATAATTTCCCGAATCGAATCCCAGCCAGTTCCATTGTCCTTCATGCCGGTCAAAATCCATAACAAAATTATCGAGGAGTCTTGCCCTGAGCACGGCCCGCTGGTCAACACGGTTGGTATTTTTACCAGCCAGTTTATATACCAGCTCTTCGGTGCTTATACTTTCTATTTTTTCCTTCACCCCTTTCGACTTAATGAATTCGATGGGCTCGCGTTCCTCCATCAGCACGAGCGAGTTCCTGTATTTGTCGCGGTATTCGCCCAGCCGGCTGTCGTCAGGAATATAAGCCAGCTTATCTTTGAGATAGGGAACATCGGCAGCCCGTGAAAGCACA
>DATMHB010000644.1:0-7786 GCA_035555175.1 Flavisolibacter sp.
CAATACCGAGTTGGACTGGTTTAAAAAATGGCGGGAAGATTTTTCTTTTATCGACATTACACTCGTCAGGGGCAATCATGATATTCTTAAAGATGCGTGGTACAGGGAAGCCGGCATTGAAGTGATCGAGAAGGAGCTGGAGTTATTGCCCTTCCGCTTCACGCACGACGCATGCGATGAGCGTCCGGGTCAATATACTTTCTGCGGCCATCTTCATCCAGGCATCATCATCCATGGACTGGGGCGTCAAAGCCTGCGCTTTCCATGCTTTTATTTCGCTGAAGACCGCTGCATTCTTCCTGCCTTCAGCAGGTTTACCGGGATGGCCCTGGTTGAACCACGCGAAAAGGAAGAAGTATTTGCTATTGTTGAGAACCAGTTAATACGGATGCACTAGGCTTTTTCTTTTTTTTCAATTGGTTGTAATCGAGGAAATAGATCAGCTTCAAGGACAATTCATTTCCGTGAGACACGGCAAATGTCCTTCCAAGGTTGTTGAGATAATGGGCATAATTCAAACCGTTGATGTTGTAATTATCACCCAGCCAGTTCTTATAGCCAAGCGTGAGAAAGCTTCCGAGTTTGAAATTCCAATTGAGGAATGCATCGAGGTTAAAAAAGTTGACGTTCTCATTTCTTCCGGGCATGTATGGCCGCGCAATGGCGTTTCCATTCGCGTCCACATTCGCGAAACTGTTATAGGGCACCTTGCTCCAATAGTGACGAAGCCGAAAATTAAGGCTCAGTGTAGGCGTAAAATTATAGTTGCCGGTAAGGGTTGAGGTGATCTCTTTGAAGTTGACAAAGCCAATAATAGGATCACCATTCGCTTCGACACTACCCGAATTCACGATATAATTTTTTTCTGCCTCGTTACGATTCTGGAGCTCCATGCTCAGCTTGTTGCTAAAGCGGTAACGGAGGCCGAGGTCGACGACATGATAGTTCTTATCCGGTACTGCCTTGAAAAAAAATCCGCCCAGCAATTGGTAGCTGAAGTAAAGGCGCTTACGACTATCCGTACTTCCTACCAACTGGGTAAAGGCGTAAGCAGGCCTCCGTACGAATATGCCTTCGGTGGCCCGATGGAGAACGAAATAATCATGCTGATCGGGCAGGTATCCTAAACTCAATGTAACATCCCAAAAGTTTTTGAAAACCCAGAATCCGTTGGCATCGACCTGGAAAATACTAAAGGCATTCGGATCATAGATGCGTTCATTCAGAATGTTCAGGCTATAGCTGTATGTAATAAAATTTGTGGTTGGCGTGAATTGGTTATAGCTCCAGCCAGCATTGTAGGTACTGAGGTTCGACGTTTGCAAATAGCCAAGGTCCCTTGGATCATAGTTTGTGGATTTGATATCGGCCTGTGCAAAATACTGGATCTTTCCGCTCACCTTTCCCAGGTGCAGCAGCGTATTGTATCCATCATAGGGAAGCGGTGAAAAAATTTTGCTGTACCTGCCCGTCCCTTTGATCGTATAAGTGTTCGACTTATCGTAGAGGCTGAAGTCAAAGGCACTCACATTCGCGTCCCTTGCATTGCCGTTCCTCATTGTATTCGCATTGGTAAACGTGAACGATGACCGTCCTTGCAAAGCCTGGTCAAGTACGATCAGATTGTAATTGGTGAGCGGGGAAGTTTCGATCGTCACCTTTTCGTTGGTCATGCGGTTGCGCACGGATGCATACATCGGAGCCGTCAGCGCATTGAAGACGCCGATGCCAAGCTTGTGCTTTGTTCTACCCGAAAATTTGATGGCATTGTACAACTGCGTCACCGAAGGGTTCTTCAGCAATTCAATATTCGGATTGGCGATGGCCATATTCTCTACACCATAATAGCCGGGCGGGACGGCGCCTACGCGACGGGAATAAAAAAGACCCGACTTGTTGAACAATTCGGTTCCCTCTGTAAAGAACGGCCTGTTTTCCTTGAACCGGATCTCGAAGGGCGTAAGGTTGTTGACGATATCATCGGACACCACCTGTCCGAAATCCGGAATAAGGGTGGCATCAAGGGTGAAGCTTTCATTGATCCCGTATTTCACATCCATGCCTCCATTGCGTAACCATTGGGTGCCAAGCGGATCACCTTTTGGATTGACGCGCAGGCCTCCGGATAAATAAGGTGAGAAGCTAAGGCGCAAAGGTGGATCGATATCTTTTAGGTCGAGATATTTTCCGAATTGATTGGCGAAGCCGTTGATCTTCGGATCGACGGGATTCCAGTAATCACTTTCGTTGTTGCGGCGGGTAAAGCGCAG
Organism: Flavisolibacter sp.; assembly: GCA_035555175.1. GTDB lineage: Bacteria > Bacteroidota > Bacteroidia > Chitinophagales > Chitinophagaceae > Flavisolibacter. Next base: position 2,271 of record DATMHB010000644.1, read on the forward strand.
GAACTGCAGGCCCCAGGTTTGTACCGGCTTTTTTGAAAAGCGTAAGGAGATATAGGGAATGCGCATTTCCACGATCCATCCGTCGTTCGTCATCTTTACCTTGCTTTGCCAAACGGCATCCCAGGTCTTGTCACCAAATTCCCCGAACGCAATATTGCCATTGCCGCCGATGCGCGCATCGGATTGGACGTTGGCGGATGTAACGAGAAATTGAAACCCGTTCTGCTGATCATTGTACGTATCGAAAAAAACGGAAAAATAGTCAACGTCCTGCCGTTGCTCATTATCTCTTGCCGTGATCTGCTTGCGGATCAATGCAGGGTTATCATATAAATGTGCCCCCACGTACACGGCATCATCATCGTAAAGGATCTTTACTTCGGAACGTGAAATGGGCTCGACACCAAAGGTGGGAAAGTTTTGAACGAAATCTGAAACGGCCATCACATTCTGCCAGCCGGGATCTGCAAGGTTGCCATCAATGTGCGGAGGCTGGTTGGTTTTGACAGCAGTCAAGGTTTTGGGCTGACTGTTGGCAAGCAGGTGAATACAACATAGGGCAGTAAAAAACAACAGTCTCGGCATGAGGAACCTTTGGCAACCGTAAATATAGAGACAATTTCGGCATTGAAAAGGATGCTTTCCCCTCTTCTTTACCGTAATTCTCCTAAGACGATCAACGGTAGAAATGGTTCAGCATTGCTGAAGATAGAAAGCGATAGTTGTTGTCCCGGCAGGAAAATATTTTTCCTTTTTTATCGACGGCGAACGCGTCATCCATACCCTAAATCAGCGATTCAGAAAGACTTAATTCATCCTCTTTTTCAAGCCGGATACCTGTTGCTGCAGATTATTGACAAGGCTGGCCAGCTGGTTTACATCCCATCGTTGCTGCGTGTTGGCTTTGGAAAGTATCATTTGCGCCTGCCACACTTCAAGGATGTCTTCCGCATTCACAACATAAGGCTGATAGGCCGGATTATCGCTCACAAAAGTGAGCTTGGCCTTTTGTCTGTTGTTCTTCATGATGCGTTTGTATACGATCCCGTCGGTCTTCGAAACCACGATGTAGGTCTGGTTTGTCTTTACTTCTTCGAGGTTCTGCACCCGTTCCCCTACGATCACCGATCCGCTCGGCGTCGGCATCATCGAATCTCCAACGATCTCGAAAGCGCGGTAATCACCGCCACTCAGCATGGGCAAGGTAAAGGTGTTGAGTTCATCGATGAACTCGGGATCAGCGTAACCGGCCAGATAACCGGCGGCCGCTTTCACTGGCACAAAAGGAATATCAGTGCGGCCATGGGCCATTTTCTGCGCTCTTCTCCTGGCAATGTAGTTGGTTTTGGAATCGCTTATGTCTTTCCGCAGCAGGTCGTCAAGCGTAAGCTTGAACATATCGGCCACCATTTCCAAAATGTCAATGCGAGGTTCAGCCCGCTCCTCTTCATACGCCCCCAGAAGGGAGCGCTTAATGCGCAGCTTCTGCGCAAATTCCTCTTGTGTCCATCCACGCAATTTTCTGAGATACTTCAAATTTTTGTTTGCGATTGACATAAGCTAATTTATTTAGCCGCAAAATACTAATTTATTTAGAATAAGAAAATGGTTAGATTTTGGTTATTCATAAAAAGTCACAATTTTGTGGATAAGAAAAACCAATTTGAATGGCAAAAGCAACGAAAGAACCTGTGATCCTGATCACGAATGATGATGGTATAACAGCTCCCGGTATCCGAAACCTTATTGAAGCAGTAAAAGATCTTGGTAAAATAGTGGTGGTAGCGCCCGACAAGCCGCAGTCGGGCATGGGACATGCCATTACGATCGGCGTTCCCCTCCGTCTCCATAAAGTAAATTTTTTTGAAGGCATCGAGGCCTACCAGTGTACCGGTACCCCGGTCGACTGCGTGAAGCTGGCCGTGGACAAAGTTTTGGGGTCAAAGCCCGATATCTGCCTCAGTGGTATCAATCATGGTGCGAACCACAGCATCAATGTAATTTATTCCGGGACCATGTCTGCGGCCGTGGAGGCGGCCATTGAAAGCATTCCTTCTATCGGCTTCTCCCTCCTCGATTATAGCCTTGAAGCTGACTTCACCGCATCCCGCAAATATGCAAGGATCATTGTGGAGCAGCTTCTGAAGTCTCCACCCGATAAACATTGCGTGCTCAACGTGAACATTCCGATCGCCCGCGTCGATGAAATCAAAGGCGTCAAGATCTGCAGGCAGGCCTATGCAAAATATGAGGAGGATTTCATTGAGCGGAATGATCCGCATGGCCGTAAATATTATTGGCTTACGGGTGAGTTTGTTAACTTCGACGAAGGCGCAGATACCGATGTATGGGCCCTTGCTAACAAATACGTGAGCCTGGTGCCGGTACAGTTTGACCTCACTCATTACAAACAAAAGCAGCAACTTGAAAACGACTGGAACATTTTTTCTGACCAGGGATAACCTGAAACTGGGACTCATACTGGGATTGATCTCTCCGCTGATCGTGCTGGTGATCATTTATTTTTTGAAATTTTCCAGTCTTGATTTTGATGATTTCCTGCGCTCGTTCTTCCAGCAGAAACAACTCATAACTTTTTTTGGGGTGTGGTGCCTTGTTGGCAACATTGCGCTCTTTACGTATTACATCAATACCAATAAGGACAGAACAGCCAAAGGAATTTTTGCGGTCACCCTCATTTATGGCATCGGCATTCTGCTATTGAAGCTTTTCATTTAAGACCGTAATGCAAGTACCAGTAGATTTGCTTCCTGAAAGAATGGGAGCCACTCTTGAGTTGGACTTTCTTTCAGGATTTAATTATGAAGTATTATCTCATTGCAGGCGAGGCATCCGGAGACCTTCATGGAAGTAACCTGGTAAAAGAATTAAAAAAGCTCGATGTTTCCGCCGATGTACGTGCCTGGGGCGGAGACCTGATGCAGGCAGCAGGCGCCGAAGTGGTAAAACACTACCGCGACCTGGCCTTTATGGGTTTTACGGAAGTGATTAGGAATCTTCCTACCATCCTGGATAATCTCCGCTTCTGCAAAAAAGATATTACCTCATTTGCCCCCGATGTTTTGGTGCTCATCGATTACCCGGGGTTCAACCTCCGCATTGCCCGGTGGGCGAAGGAACAAGGCTTCCGCATCATTTACTATATTTCACCACAAGTGTGGGCATGGAAAGAAGGCAGGGTGAGGTCCATCAAAAAAGTAGTCGACAAAATGCTGGTGATCCTTCCGTTTGAAAAAGAGTTTTACGAAAAATGGGATTACGAGGTAGAATATATCGGCCATCCTCTTGTGCAGGTGGTAAATGAGTTCCTGCAAAAAAATGCATCACCCAAGCCATTGGACAGGCCTGTCGTAGCGCTGTTGCCCGGCAGCCGCCGCCAGGAGGTTGCAAAAAAACTTCCGCTGATGCTGGAAGCTTCAAAAGCATTTCCCGATTTCGATTTTGTGGTTGCCATGGCGCCTTCGCTTGACAACCATTTTTATGAGGCATTCCTGAAAGATTATTCAGCAGTAAGATCCGTGCGGAACCGGACTTATGATTTACTGGCTTCTGCACAGGCCGCGCTTGTCACTTCGGGAACAGCTACACTGGAAACGGCGCTCTTCGGAGTACCAGAAGTTGTTTGTTATAAAGGCTCAGCCATTTCTTACCAGATCGCCAAACGCTTGATAAAGATCAAATACATTTCATTGGTAAACCTGATCATGGATAAGAAAGTGGTGACCGAATTGATTCAACAGGACCTCACTACGCAAAATATCGTCGCCGAGCTTAAAGCCATTCTGTATGATGAAGAAAGAAAAGAACAATTGAGGAAGGACTATGCAGCTTTAAGGGCCCTTCTTCAAAGGGAAAGCAATGCCTCGATGCGCGCGGCCCATGAGATCATTGGATTTTTACAGTCTAGCTCCTGATGAGCTTTATCGCCAGGATGATGAGTGCAACGATGAAAAGCAACAGGCTGAGCCGGTTGATCCCGTGCATGTATTTTAACCACTGTGTTTTTGGCCTGTCCGGATCGGGCTTTTTGAGGTAGAGATATTCTGCGATTTGTTTCAGTACACCCATAAAAAAACTGTATCCAAAGATACAGTTTCAAATAAAGTAGTTCGCGGAATTATGGAGCGGGGTTGCGACGAAGCTTGTCTTGTTTTTTGGCCGTGCCGCCTCTGATATTGAAGCATTCAGGAGACACCTGCAGGGTACTGGTTCTTTTGGTTTTTCTTTTTCGCTTTTCCGGGTTTCCATCCGACCAACCGCTGGCCGGGTGCAAAACGTTTTCAAAGTACACGAATAGGTTACGCAGATAAATGTTCATTTTCATTGGATTTTAGAGTTATTGGACTTCAATTAATGCAGAACGTTTTCGAAGGTTCTGTTAAGGATTGAACACTAAACAAACATAAATAATTGCTTTAATAAAAACAATCCTTATCGGTCAACGCGTGTTAAAACAGGATAAAAATGTTTTATTACTTAGGATAATTACTTACTAGGGGATAAAGGGGTAAGAGTCATCTTCCAGCTTGCGCAGGTGCTGCTCCATCAATTCCTCGGGCGGCTTAAGACTATTGTAGCGCAAACGTAACGATGCAGCATAGCCGTCGAGGTCGGGGAACAGGCTCGCCCTGTGGAGATTCATTTGATGCAGCTCACGCAACGCTTCATTCTTGAAACAGGACGGCACCTCGATCTTGACCACTGCTTTTTCGATACTGTCACCAAGGAACCTCAGCTGTTCCATTAAGGGGACCTCAGCAATTCCGGTACTAACAAACACCGATTGTTGCAGGGAGTAGCGTTTATTCATCCGAAATGGCTCAACTGGAAAGACGAGCTTTTTATCATTCGTCCTGAAGATCCTTTCGAAAAGCTCTTCATTGATCAGGTTCTTACTCTGGTCCAGCGCTTCTCCGAATTCATCTGAAAGGATCTCGATCGCTTTATTCTTGAGGTAATGTATGTTAATACACCAGATGCCGACATACTCCTCTTCTCTCATCCGGCAAATCTCGAATGCAAAATAAGCAGCGATAAAGGGCGACCGCGTAAGGTCGAGGAGGCGGGTAGGCGCCCCGTGGTGCTGCATTAAGGCTAGCCATTCGATAAGGTGGCCGGGCGTTTCATCTTTTGACAAATAGTTGCGCGCGCCGCGTTGAAATTCGGCCACAAAGTCCGCCTCAATCCCTTTTTGAAAATGGATGAAGTCGGTCCGTTCAATGGCATTATTGAGTACCCACCGTGCGTCGGCCTGTCCCCGGAAGGCCCAGTTCTCGGAAAACCTTTGCACGAAGGATTTATATTCCTGCCATTTCTCCAACCGTACCGTTGAATAGTTGTACGCTGCCATCATCATCACTGCTTAAAATTTTAAGCCAATCCGCGCGATATCCCATGGCAGCCCGGCTATATGCGGAGCGAGTGAGAAAAACAGACATAAAGACAGCAGAGCGGGAAACAGAGCGAGAGCGCAGGACAATAGCAGGCTTCACTTT
>DATMHB010000645.1:0-4372 GCA_035555175.1 Flavisolibacter sp.
ATTGGCTCACTACTCGAGACACCGAATTTTTATCATTACCTGTCAGCGGTCAACAATCTGCGCGTAACGCAAAGCATCAGTGGCAGAGGGACTGCCGAAGATATCCTTACGGTTCTTAAAAAAGTAAAGCTGTACGAAAGAAGAAATAGCAGGTTCAGCACCTACAGTCTTGGAATGAAACAACGTCTTGCCATTGCCGCTGCACTGTTGGGAAGCCCGAGGGTACTCGTGCTCGATGAACCGACAAATGGACTGGATCCGGTGGGCATTGCTGAAATCAGAGATCTCATAGGTGAACTGAGGAAGGCAGGTCATACCATCATTATGGCCAGTCACCTTCTTGATGAAGTGGAGAAAGTTTGTACGCATATGGCCATACTAAAAATGGGCGATCTGCTGACAACTGGCAATGTGGAAGACATTCTTACAGACGAAGATGTCGTGGAAGTAGGCGCTGCAGATCCGGTTGCACTCAGCGCAGTCCTCGCAGAGCGCTTTCCTGCCTCTAAGATCAGTCGTGAAAACAATGTGTTGCAGGTAAGCCTTTCAAAAGGAACAGCCAGGCTGGACGAGATCAACAGCTTTTGTTTTAACAAGGGCATAGTATTAAATCATCTCTTACTCAAGAAAAAACGTTTGGAAGCACGCTTCTTTGAATTAACCAACAATTAATTGAATCCTTATGAAGAGTCTTTTAAGAACAGAATGGCTGAAGATCAAACATTACAGGGCCTTTTGGTGGATGGCGGGCATCACCGCGCTTTCCTATCCGGGCATCAACTATATTTTTTACCGGTTCTATTCTGAGATCATGACGAGAGGGGGAAACGCTGCCGAGATGGTGAAGATGATGGTAGGCAACCCTTTTACGTTCCCGGAGGTTTGGCATACGGTTGCCTTTTTCTCTACCGTATTTGTTTTCATTCCCGCTATTGTTGTGATCATGTTTATCACGAATGAATACACTTACAAAACACACAGACAAAATATTATTGATGGCTGGAGCAGAAAACAATTTCTCACCAGCAAGATGATCGATGTATTCATCATTGCTTTACTGGTTACCGCGTTGTATGCGATCGTTGCACTGGTGATCGGTTTTGTAAATATCGGCGACAGCACAGGGTCGCGTTGGGATCAAACGAAATACATCTGGCTTTTCTTTCTTCAGACTTATGCGCAGCTTTCCCTTGCCTTCCTGGTCGCTTTCCTTGCACGAAAAGCTTTCATAGCGCTGGGGATATTTATCTTTTACTACGTCATCCTTGAAAACTTCCTCGTGGGCTTTGCAAAATGGAAGGCCAATGACATTGGTGAATTTCTTCCGCTGGAGATATCCGACCGGCTGATACCGGTGCCCGCTTTCTTCGGAAAGATTGACATCAACAGATACAATGCTGCCCTCGCTGAAGTGAATCCACACATCATCTATACCTTTCTCCTCATTGGTCTTACGTGGTTCCTCTGTTACAGGATCAATAACAAAAGAGACCTGTAAAAGAAGTGAGCAAAGTGAGAGCGGAGAGCGCTGAGAACGCAAAGAGGCGCAAAGAGAGTACTTGAATTTCTTTGCGTGTATTCGTTTGCGGACTTCGCGCTCTTTGCGTTTACATTTTCTTGTAGGAAGCTTGATAAGAAGAAGAAAGAGTGGCGAAGGCTTTCCATTTTGACATCAACTTTTGGCTAAAAAAAATCCCCTGTCGGAAACGACAGGGGAACAACTAAAAACACAAGCCGGTTGGTGGCTTCATTGGAACGGTCTTCGACGGTCACAAAGAGGCAAACCCCTTGCTGCCAGTTAGTCTGGCTTCTTACCGTCTAAAAAAGTATTGATCGTACTGATGGTGGCGCCGTTGCCATCATCCTTTACCTGGTAATTGCTGTAGAAATTTTCAACAGTCGAAGGATTGTTGTATAATTCCATATTGCGGCGGATGTACGCGGGAACCGATTCAAACTCGTTGTTCGGATCAGCAGCACTAATGTTGAACGACAGATTGCGCAGTTTCTGTAAGCGTTCGGCTGCTCTCCTTTTCTGATCCTGTGCCACGTCTCCGGCTTCACGGAGTTCATCGGCTTGAGGAATTGATGGTGTTTGAGTCTGGTGGCTCGATGGCGTTTCCGCCGCTGGTGGAATGTCATTACGTATCACCAGTTGCATGTCGAAAGTTTCCGGATCTTCCACTTTTGCAACAGGTGCCGGAACCGGTTCTTCAGCAGGTTTTGAAGTAGACACTTCAGGTTTGGACTCTGCGTAGATATTGGATGGTCTGGCCAGATAGCCTCCCGCCGCTGCAGACGACGAGGAAGTATTTTGTTTTGGATGGTTCGTTGGTGCGTTATTATTGGATAAGATCGACTGCCGCAATTTTTCAAAGCGGTCGTCAAGCCATTGCTTCTTGCGCTCGAGTTCCTTTTTCTCTTCGTCAGCTTCCGCCTTTTCGTCTTTAATTTTTAAATGTAAATGAACAGGGCCGGATTCTTCCTCTTGTTTTTCCCCATTTAAATCCACAGTATTTATACGCAAATCAACAGCTGCGTCCTGGATTTGCGGCATCGGGATCTCAGCGATGTGTTCTTCATCTATTAATTTAGGCGCTAAGACATCCTCTATCTTCGGTGTGGTGGTGGCTTGTGGCTTTGGGAGCATCTGCTCTCCCAGTGTCATCACGATCTTCTCTTCTTTTTTTACTTCGGGTTTCGGCGCTTCTCTTTTTGTAAAGGGATCCTTGTACTGGAAGCCGGTAGCAATGAGTGTAATGCCGATCTTGCTTCCGAGGGTATTATCATATCCAAGACCGAGGATCACGTCGGTGTTCTCTCCTGCCTGGCTCAGTAAATGATTTTGAATGATCTCTACTTCATCCATGGTGAATTCGTTTTCGCCTTCTGCAGAATTGATGTTGATCAGGATCCATTTTGCACCCCTGATCTCGTTATCATTCAGCAAAGGAGAATTGAGCGCTTCTTCGATGGCACGCTGAGCGCGGTCTTCACCGTCGCAGGCTGCGTTGCCGAGGATGGCCACGCCTCCGTTCTTCATTACAGTGCACACATCAGCAAAGTCCACATTGATCTGGCCAGTGCTGTTGATCACATCGGTGATACACTTGGCAGCCGTGGCCAATACATTATCAGCTTTCGAAAACGCTTCCCGCATTTTCAGGTTACCGAACTGATGACGCAGCTTATCATTGCTGATGACGAGCAGCGTATCTACATATTGCTTCAGGTTCTTGATGCCCTCTTCTGCCTGCTGCTGACGCTTCTTGCCTTCATAAGAAAATGGTGTGGTTACAATACCCACGGTAAGAATCCCAAGGTCCTTGCAGATCTTGGAGATGATCGGCGCGCCGCCCGTTCCTGTGCCGCCGCCCATGCCTGCGGTAACGAAGGCCATCTTCGTATTCACTTCCAGGATGTGCTTGATCTCCTCGAGCGATTCTTCTGTGGCCTGACGGCCAATCTCGGGGTTGGCGCCTGCGCCAAGACCCTGTGTAAGATGAGGCCCGAGCTGCACCTTATTGGGGACGCTGCTTTGCGCAATGGCCTGAGCATCGGTATTGCATATGATGAAATTTACACCTTCTATATTCTGCGAAAACATGTGGTTGACTGCGTTGCTGCCGCCACCGCCAATGCCGATGACTTTTATGATGGAGGATTTCTCCTTTGGGAGATCAAAATGTATCATAAGAAATGGTTTGTGCCGTTACGCGTACGCCCGTAACAACGGATGATTGTATTTTAGATGGAAGATGGTTGATGAACATTGTTTTTGATGAGTGGGATCCGACGTAAAAAGTTCGTGCCAATTTTGATTTTACGATTCATTCGAAGTTCAGTTATTCACGCCCAGAACAAATTTTTTTTCGACTAGGAACGATGAACTGTCGGTCGAATTACAATTGCTGATCCTCTTCCTCCTTAAAGATCTCAATTAAGCTTGTTTTGAACTTTCCCCAGAAGTTGGACATACCCTTCCTGCGCTCGGTAGTATCGATGCCGCCGTTCGCTTCCACTTCAACAGGCACTTCCTCCATCTGCGTTTTCAATCCTGCAGGGACTTCCACCCTTCTAAACGTGCTTTCAAATTGCTTGCGCTTGTGTTCATAGTCATCGTATCCTTTCAATATCAATCCTAGGCAGGTAGCATAAGTAGGCTTTGCCAGCTCCTCAATGTGGCCCGCGGCCAGATGTTCCGTCGGCAATCCGATCCTCGCATTCAATCCTGATACATATTCAGTAAGCTGGATCAGATGCTTCAGTTGCGATCCTCCGCCCGTAAGGATGATGCCGCCATTCAGCATCTTGTTGTCGAGACCTACCTGCTTAAGGTGATAGGTAACAAAATCCAGGATCTCGCTCATCC
>DATMHB010000646.1:0-3333 GCA_035555175.1 Flavisolibacter sp.
TATCGCTGTGTATCCTTTATCAACTGCCGCTCTTGCTACTTTCGCATACTCTTCAGGCTGCGGATTCCGAACGGAGTATAACTGTGTATCACAATAAACTCTCACCTTATCGCGAAACTTGCCGCCGAGCAATTGATAGACGGGTAACCCCAGTGCATTGCCGGTAATATCCCACAAAGCTGCATCAAAAGCGCTGAGTACCGCTACATACATACCTGACTGTGCTCCTCCAAAAAAAGCCTGTTTCCGGAATTGTTCAAATATGACATTGGGCGATAAAGGACTCCTTCCGTTCAATTGCTTGCCCAACCGTTGAACAAGGTAATACGTTCCACCAATAGCGTCCACGGCTTCGCCATAACCGACGATATCCTGGTTCGTCAATATTTTCACGAATAGTCCGCCCCCCGAATAAGCACATTTCACATCGGTAATTTTCAAATCGGACGGGGGAGAGGCCTTAGGCGTTCTATCCATTGCATGCTCCAGGCCCCGTCCATAGGTTGAAGACAGGGAAGCAAAAGGCGCCATGGCTGCTGCGATGGCTGTCTTGGTGATAAATGATCGTCTTGAACTTGACATATGCTTTGTGTTAATAGAGTTGATAGTTAAGCATTGGATTGTTCCTCGCTTCATGGCTGACGCTACCAGGTTCGATCCTTCAGATAATTTTGAATGGTTGCCTTGGGAACCGGCAGCTCGTTGATATGATCGTTCAGCCATTTGGAAAAATCCTTTTCAATCTCATCACTCCAGCGGGCATCGATCTGGCCCGCGGTATACTTGCCTTCTCTCAATCGCTGGTGGCCGAACATGTCTCTGAGGCGGACGATCTCCGAAGTGATCACCACTTTTTCGGCCAGTTGCGGAGGAATAAAAACAACCACGCCGAGTTTGCCGAGTACTACATCGCCTGGCATGACTGTGACCGTTCGTATGCGCGTCGGATGATTAATGCCTACGATCATGGTCGTCAGATCCCTGCCTGGTCCTGCGCCCGGATTATGATAAGAAGGATCATAGCTGGTGTAGAAAGAAGTAAAGCCTCCGATCTCCTTCAGTCCTTCGAGGTCGCGTATAGCGCCGTCGTACACGATGCCATTACCGGTTCTGGCATAGATGGCATTGCCGACATTGTCGCCGATAGTGGGTCCGTTTCTCTTTGCGCCGAACTGGTCGGCCACATAGACATCTCCTTTCTGCAACATTTCTACGGCCCACACGTTTTGGGCTCTTCTTCCTTCCTTCTTTCCCATTGAATCGATGGCGTTCCATACATCGGGGCGGCCGGGCATGAATGTGGCGGTTACAGCGCGCCCCACTAAAACGCTATCGGGATTGATGACTTCCCAACTTTCGGCGACCTGGTATCGATAACCGGCGTTGCTCATGGTGGCCCACGCTTCTTCCACACTAACGGATTTCATTCGTTTGATAATATCATCCGGCACTTTCGGGCGACCATCGGGAAAGCGTTCTCCCTTCCATTCCGGCGTTAATGCAATCAATTCTGCTTTTGATATTTGTACTGATTGAGCGGAAAGGGAACTGATGAAGAGTGCCAGTGAGCAAACAAACAATGAGCATTTTGTTGCGGACATAAAATGATTTTTGGTGAACAATATTTATATAGCTTCTGCTTTTGCAATGCCAGCTTCAGCAGAAACTTTCTCAGTGCTCTTGTCTTCGCGCGGCAGATGGTTGTGCCACCAACTGGCCAGAGAAGAACCATTCACATTCATAACAGGCCCGAAGATGGCAGGAGCCAGTCCTGCCGTTGTAATTTTGCCCATAGTTAGGGCCAGGCCGGTAGCGAGTCCTGCATTTTGCATACCCACTTCCAGTGAAATGGTCCTGCTGTCTTTTTCACTGAACTTCAGTAGTCGCGCCGACCAGTAGCCGAGAAAGAAACCGGCCACGTTGTGCAGAAAGGTGGCCAGCAACAACAGTGCGCCAACTTTCAAGAGGTTGTCCCTGCCCGAAGCAACCATAATCGCGAGGATGCAGGCAATACCTGCCATTGAAAGTAGGGGTAGTACTTTATCCAGCCAGCCGAACCGTCCGCGCATCAGGTAATGAAAAGCCAGGCCGGCTACAATGGGAATGATCACGATTTTCGTGATGTCCCAAACCATCGCCCAAAAATCTATCTGCACGAAGCTTCCACCCAGCCACTGCAGCAGCAGGGGCGTTAAGAACGGCGCGAGTAGCGTAGAGATAGTGGTCACTGAAACAGACAACGCAAGGTTGGCCTTGGCCAGATAGGCCATCACGTTTGAGGCGAGGCCGCTGGGACAACACCCGACAAGAATAATTCCCGCTGCAATTTCATTGGGGAAGCTGAATAGGGTGGCTATGGCAAAGCCAACCAGGGGCATGATCAGGTAATGAAACACAACACCCACCGCGATCCCTTTGGGCATACGAAGCACGTTTGCAAAATCCTTAAGGCTTAACTCCGTGCCCATTCCAAACATAATGATCTGCAGTAGTGGAATAATGAGTGCGGACAACTTAAAATGTCCAATGGTTACAAACTGTTGCGGGTAATACATGGCAAAGGTGACGACGCCAATGATCATTACGGTGTACGAGAGACCTTTCAGGAAAGTATTTCCCCGGAATGCAATGGCCAGGCTGAAAAAAAACAGCATTAGCAGCCATCCTGCCCAGTGGTGCAAGTGCTGGATCGTAACGATGATCCACGTAAGGATCAAAACAACTGCAGCCAGGTAAAAATATTTGTAAACGCTTTTCTTATTCATAGCAGGCAATTATATGTTGTTAGTTGTCTTGTTGCAGATCAGCGATGGCTTCGAATTCATCAAATAGCTTATTGCTCAGGCGTTCGAAGATGCGAAAGTGTTTGAGATAGGTTGAATGGTTTTGCGGTTGCGGCTGAAAGCCTTCCAGCAGTTTTACTTTTTGCGCTGCTTCCTCAAGGTTTTTATACATGCCTAATTCTGTTGCGCTCAGTAAGAAGGCGCCCCAGGCGACACTATCGGTACCGGAATCTTGTTTGATATGAACGGGCTTGTTGAATACATCGGCCATGATCTGTGTCCAGAGGGGGTAGGAAGCAAAACTGCCATTGGCTGAGAGACTCTTAAAGCAGCGATGTTCTTCCAGCGTTTTTCCAATGTTGTAAAAAGAATAGATGATCCCTTCAATGGTGGCCCGGATAAAATGTTGCTTTTCGTGTTTGATGTTCAATCCAAAATACACGGCCCTTGCATTAGCATTCCAAATGGGAGCTCTTTCGCCCTGTAAATAGGGCAGGAAGATGAGGCCTTCTGAACCCGCAGGCACCAGGCTGGCATCATTGATCAGGTT
>DATMHB010000647.1:0-2846 GCA_035555175.1 Flavisolibacter sp.
ATATATGGTACTGACCTGGAGATCTACAACATATTCAATATCGTTTCAGGCGGACCTTATAATATGCCTCCGGGATTTTATACTATTCTCAAAAGCAGCGCAGCGAATACGGCAAGGGTTGCGCCGGTTGGTGGCGTTATCGCGGCTAACTTTGTTGCAGAACGATACATTCCTGCAAGACGTGCATGGAGGATCATGTCGGCACCAACAATGGGACAAACGATCAACCAGGCATGGCAGGAAGGAACAACCAACGTAACTCCTCCTGTGAATCCTTTCCCCGGATACGGTACGCATATTACTGGAGGTCCGGTATATGGTTCAGCAGCCAATGGATTTGACCAGAATCCGGGTGCCGCTTCATCGCTGAAATTCTATTCGAGCGCAACGGATAGCTGGACCAATCAGCCAAATACAAATGCAACACAGGTCGGAGGAACGGCATGGATGCTGTTTATCCGCGGCGATCGTGGAATTCCGCTGAGCACAAACAATGTTCCGCCAACGCCAACGGTACTTCGGTCGCGCGGCTTATTGAATATCGGCGACCAGGTCTTTAATATCAATCCGACAGGATTCACGGCAGTGCCAAATCCATATGCTTCACCGGTTGATTTCGCCACGATGACGAAGTCAAACGTGCAGAACAGCGTATGGCTGTGGGATCCAAAGATGGGCGGTGCAAACGGTGTTGGTGCTTATGTCAACGTAAGCTTCAATGGTACAACCTGGGATGTAACACCGGCTTCGGTGAGCCCCGAAAGCCAGATCATCCAAAATGGACAGGGCTTCCTGGTAAAGACGGTCGCAGCAGCGCCGGGACAACTCATCATCAAGGAATCAGATAAGACCATGACGCCGAATATGGACGTATTTAGAACGGCACGCAATGCATCGGGCCTGCGCATTAACCTGCAGGCGATGAACAGTGATGGTTCTGCATCCCTGCTCGATGAAGTCTTCTCTTCTTACGGAAGCAACTTCTCAGCAAAGATCGACCAGATGGATGCGTCGAAGATGCCGAACATTGAAGAGAACCTTGCCATTGTGAATGGTGACGACTTATTAATGGTGGAAAGAAGGCCTGCACTTCTGGACGAAGACATGATCCAGCTAAAAATTTGGAACACTACACCGAGATCCTACATGCTGGAGTTCACTCCGCAGAACCTGTCATCAACATTGTCGGCATGGATCGTTGATAATTATCTGCAAACAGTAACTGGATTACCACTCGATAAGGTTTCAAATATTCAGTTCAGTGTTACAGCTGACGGAGCTTCAGCAGCATCGGATCGCTTCAGGGTAGTGCTGTCTTCGAAGAAACCACAACTGCCTTCCGACTTCCTCACGCAGAACATCAGGATCTTCCCCAACCCGGTTTATGGAAGAAATATCAACCTGCAGTTCACCAATACACCTGAAGGCAAATACCAGTTGAAGGTCATCAACAGCATTGGCCAGGTTGTATTTATGAAGGAGATAGACCACAAGGCTGGCATTAACGCACTACAACTCCAGTTGGATCGCGGATTGTCCAAGGGCATTTACCAGCTGCAGATCGGTAATGAAAAAGCAAAAGCCAGCTTCAAACTGCTGGTGAATTAAAGAATTTAAAAATTAAAAGAAAGTTTATGAAACTCAAATCTTATCTGGTTACAAAACTCATCATGGTTGCGGTAATGTGCCTGCCCACGGTGTTGCTGTTTGCACAGGGCGATCCGGGAGGAGACCCCGATCCTAACCCGCCGAACGGCGATGTGCCCTTCGATGGAGGCGTCACCCTGCTAATTGCGGCGGACATAGGTTATGCAGCGAAGAAAGCCTACGATAAAAGAAAGAGGAAGGAGACAGCAGCTAAAGAGCCAGCTGAATAATGCATAGTGAAAACAAGGCAACTGCGAAGGCAGAAATGCACGGCCAGGGGTGGCTCCTGTTTATTGAGAGTGGCCTCCGGTCTGAAACGATAGGTCCATAATAGGCTGTATGCCGGCTGGTCCCGGTACAATGCCTCTCTCTGGATGAGGGAGGCATTTTTTATTGGTCATTGAAATATGTATTAGGCGAATTCAAGTTTGAATGGTGGATCAATTCCCTCATCTTGCAAGAGAAAAAAAGGGGTATTGAATCCGGCATGGCCAATCACGCGAGAGTAAATGATCCATTCAAACAAACAGAACCGATCCAGGGCAGGAACGAAATCTGGCTGATCGTTGCTTTGTGCACGGTGGGCCTGTTGAGTGCTATTTATTTTTTTCGGCTGCTCGATCATTACCCGTACAATTCCGGTCGTAACCTGATAGGCGCCTATGTTCCCCCCTTGCTAGCCGTGTGTTATCTGGTAGCAACTGCTTACCGGCGAAAGCCTGATCGAAAAATATTCCTCAGGGCTTTTTTGCTCTATCTCATTCTGCTAGTCCCATTCATGCCGTTGATGCTACAGGTGTTCAAACCTACCTTCGGGGACGATTTTCACCGCTACTATGTGTACGCGCGATACATGATCGACAACCACACACTTTATGGTTCAGACAACCTGGCCTTCCCCGGGCAGGGACGGTATTATCTTACGCAGCCCGGCTACCGTTATTTTATTGCAGCAGAGTTGGCAGCGTTCCATGACCTCTATAGGTTTGTACAGTTCCTCAATCTAGCCATGTGGGTCTTTGGCATTTTTATTTTCGTGAAAGTGATTAAGGAGGTTTCCGGAAGAGAGGAACATAGAATCCTGCTTACATTATTGCTGCTGACACCTTATGCGATCAAGAATAGCATCATGGGTTTGTCCGAATGGTTGACTGGCTTGCTGCTCATACTCTCGTGCTGGCTCTATGTTGTGAAGAAAT
>DATMHB010000648.1:0-4956 GCA_035555175.1 Flavisolibacter sp.
AACATTTTGGCCGACACAACAAACCGTATTTCCCCCGTATTTTTTATTTTCTGTTCAGTGTACCTTGATCATGCAACGTCCGGAAGAATGCTCCACTAATTTCCTACCCTTATTTTATGACCAGCCAGCTAATCAAGGTTCATTAAAGGTCATACTATGCAATTGAGATGAAGCGGCGTGATCTTGCATCCGCCATAAGGTATTTTAATATTAACCTTAAACCTTGAATCATGGAACCAAAATCGCAGCAGCTGGCGGTCGACGAAGAACTTGTCTGTACCAAGCCCATGCATCCTCCAACTTAC
This sequence comes from Flavisolibacter sp., assembly GCA_035555175.1. GTDB lineage: Bacteria > Bacteroidota > Bacteroidia > Chitinophagales > Chitinophagaceae > Flavisolibacter. Next base: position 306 of record DATMHB010000648.1, read on the forward strand.
AAACCTACACGCCGCCCGAAAAATTACAACTTACCTGGAATACAAGTCGAAGATGAAGCAGGTTATTGGACCGAAGGGCCCAATCCGCAAATTCATGTAGTAGCGGTAGAGGATGTTTTGGCAATTACCCAGCCAAAGTCCGAATATGAGATAAAGCCATTTCCTACAAAGACGTCTGAACTCGACGCGGAAATTGCCGCTTTGAAACAGCTCGAAATGGACAGGGACAAACCGCTTACCAACATCAGTCAATTTATCAATACTTCCCCGCCGCCGTTCGGAGCCGTATATAATTTGAAGCGTCCTTTCCCGCCGGTGACCAATGTGAATCGCTGGCAGGATAAAAGAAACGATGCGCATATAGTCACCACGGGACGCGAGCTGGCCCGGATGTTTGAGGCAGAGACGCCGGGTTTGTTGCATCGTCATGCACTCAATTTGCTATTATTTAAAAGGCCCGATCTTTCTCCGATCCGGCAGGCGAGGATCTGGATGGCACTCGACATAACAATTTACAGTGCGCTGATTGCAGCCTGGCATTACAAATGGGCAATGGGCCCTGATTTCAGCTATCGACTGCGTCCTTATGAATATGACCAAAACGCAAGCTTCAGAGTGCTTTATGACGATGCGGTATGTGACGATGGAACCTTCAACAAATGCGGCCGGTATTTGAAACCATTAGTGGCGGGCCCCAAGCCTGATGGGCTTCCTTCTCCCGGCACGCCGCGGCATCCGGCTTACCCCTCAGGGCATAGCACTTATAGCGCCGCAGCGAGTGCCATACTTGCTTATTTTTTTCCCGACGAAACTAAAGAACTGCAAACATTAGCCAATAATATCGGAGAAGCGAGGCTGTGGGCCGGGGTCCATTGGAGGAGTGACCATGACGCGGGACAGACGCTTGGCAAAGCTGTAGCGTCACTTGTACAGAAACAACTTGAAAAGGACTGCATTCCAAAGGCGGGCGATGCTAAACCTGTACCAAAGCCGGACGATGAAAGTGTAGTGAGGAAAAGGGCTATGGCGCGAAGAACGTTAAAGGACTGCGGTTGCAAACCAGGCACATGCGAACACGATAAGGTGCCGCCCAGAATGGTCAAAGACGATTGCGGAAGGGACGGCATCGATCAAAACTTTGTTTTTTGACAACAGTTAGATGTCAATCTAAAGCCTTCCGGAACAGGAAGGCTTTCATAATTATCGTCGCAAATTGCAAAATGCGAAGACTGTACAAATGACCGCAGGCTAATCTATTGCATTTACCGATCAATCTGGATCGCGTGTATCGAAGGGGCCATCCCATAACCGATCATCGCCGGAACAAATTTTTGATGGCAGAGGCGATCGAACTTTATGTTCGCTGCGGTCTTTACAGATCCGCTGTGCGCGCATCACAGCCTACCCGTGAAATAACGTAGTTTATAAGATTGTTGAACTTACACCCCAGTTCCACGTCGCGACTTCCTGCTGACGACAAAAAAAAGCCCCGCGCAGGGCTTTGTAAAGTCATGAATGGCGTATGAGTTGAATTCATACACCACTATTGGAATATACTTCTGCTGTAATGCTAATGAACCTGTGCTCCGGCACTTACATTATGTTTTTTAGTACCGATATGTCCACCTGCACTGCAAGAGCTAATGGATGCACCAAGCACCATCAGCATTGCCACGATCAATGAATACTTTTTCATAGTTGTATGTTTTAAGGTCTATTAAAAACACAAACTATGCCGTTTTGCCCGGGCACCTTTTTCAACTCTAACGTCAAAAACCTTTCGTGTGTATGTAAGCTATTGTTTCGCCTGGATTTGCAGGTCCTGACGGTTAAGCAGACTCATTTATAAATGCAATAGAGGTGTATCAATACATGGGCTGTAGATCTTCTCTCATTCCGTTTGAAATAGAATCTCAATGGCCGAATGAATTTTAAACGCAAAGGCCGCAGAGAACGCAGAGTTTCGCAAAGGAGCTTTGATGATTATTTTGCAGCGGATCTTGACTTCCATCCTCTTAAGACCGTAGACCGCATCGCTTCCACCAGTCGCTACTACTCGAACCTGACCCAATCTACTTCTACCGGGTGATCATCCCTCGAAACGACAACGACGTTCTGAACCCCTGCTACAAATTTTGAGACGGGCAGTTTGATCTCTTCCCAGCTGGCACTGCCAGCGATTTTTATTTCGGCCACCAGCGGCCCGTCAACCTTATTCAAATGAATTTGCAACACGCCGCCCGATGTTGCAAGAATTTTTGCCACCACCCTTTTCAGCGGCTTCTTTCCAAAATCAACACGGTTGTATTGCACCCAGCTATTGTTTTGGCTGAACATAGTTTTCCATCCGAGGAATTTATTCGTCGTATCAACGAATTCAATAGAGACGCCTTCCTTGCTGACTTGTGAGTACCTGTCGATTTGAATTTCGTGTCTCGCGTCTGTCAAACCAACGCCTCTCAGCGTTCGAACCACTTTTTTGATGGTACCATCTGCATTAAAAAATAAACTGTCTATTCTTACCGACCTTGCCTTATCGAAATTTGGCGAGTAGTCCCTGTCGTGATAAAACAGGTACCACTGGTTCCTGTACTGCATGATCGAATGGTGGTTGGTCCAACAGCCCGATGGAGATTCATCCATGATCACACCGGTCATTTTAAATGGACCAAGAGGATTATTTGATATGGAATACTCCAGCCTTTCAATCTTGTTCTCCACGTGCGGGAAGGTGAGGTAGTAGATGCCATTGCGCTCAAATACATAGGGACCTTCTTTCAATCCCTTCGTGGGCAGGTCTTGCAGGATCACCGGCTCCGAAGCCAGCTCCACCATGTTCTCTTTCAACCTGGCTGCATAGATGTTGCCCGCCGACCAATAGAGAAAGGCCTGCCCATCTTTATCAATAAATACATTGGGGTCGATGCCATGCACGCCTTTGATCGGAGTTGGTTGAGGCATATAAGGACCTTCAGGCCTTCCGGCAATGGCAACACCGATCGCAAAGCCTCTTCCATAAGTGATCGTATCCAGGGGCGAAGTGGGAAAATAGAAATAATACTTTCCGTTTCTTTCCACGCAATCCGGCGCCCACATGCTATAACTGTCCGGCCTCACCCACGGCACTTTGTTTTGCTGTACGATCACACCATGGTCGGTCCAGTCGGTGAGATTAATGGAAGAGAACACGTGATAATCTTCCATGCAAAACCATCCTACCCTTCCCTTGCCTTCTGTAGCCAGGATGTCATGCGAAGGAAACAGGTACACCTTGCCGCCAAAGACCCGCGCCGTGGGGTCGGCAGAATATTGCGTTCGAATGACCGGGTTTTGCGCGTAAAGAGAAGTCCTGGCCTGCAAGAGGAGCACCAGTAGCAGGAACAAAGAATTGCGTTTAGACATAGACTTATTTTAAATTTTTTGTACGCGCAAGATGCAGTATCGTCTGGAACGCCCCGGGGTCAAAACTTAAAAGGAAAACTAAAAGGCGCTTAGGGCCAGGCTTAGGTCTGTCGCTTCGCTCCAGAGGATCACGCAAAGACGCTAAGACGCAAAGCACGCCAGGTCTGCCTGGGCCGCAGCCTGCCCGATGTTCAGGCAAGCTTCGGTGTTGGCGGACAAGACCGCAAAGAGAGACACAAAGGCGCTACGCAGCGTTCTGCATTTCTACTTGGCGAAGCATACAACATTTCCTTCCTTATTTCAGCAATTATTCCTTTCACTTCCCTGTCTGCAATTGTAAAATACTTACAGAATAAGGATCCAACGTTCTCGTAAACTGCAAAGCCATACCTTTTATCTTTGACGTAACAGGCACGATCTTCTCCGGTTCATTGATGGTATTCGTATCATCAGGCTTTTGGCCTTTCACTACGATCAATGTTGCATCCGGCATTACCTTAACCGCACCACGCAAGTTGATTTGGATGGGCTGTTTTTTTCCTGTGGTGTTTACAAGTTTCAGAAAAATCCTTCCGGAATTCTCGTCCATGGTGGCACTATAAAAAATCGTAGGAATCGCCGGTGGCGTCGTGATGCCCTGTGCGCTGTCCCTGCGCGTGAGCGGCTTTGGCTGCGTTGGAATGTTCTCTGCTGTCAAAGGCACAATTTTGTTTCCCAGGTATTGACTAAATAGTTTCTGTACATAATACGATGGCGATCCAAAACTCGACAGGGCGTTATATCCAATAAGGTCTGAATCCCATTGCCAGGCCCGCGGCGCTGTAGCAGTAGCGGTATTTACATTGACAAATAAAGGCGCATAACAGGACATGATGATGATGTCTGAATTCCTTTCCATACCCGTCATCCAGGCGGCATCACCCAATGCCGCATTCAAATTCGTTGTGGGCGCGCCTTCCCTGGTTGCCCACTCACCTACAAAAATCTTCGGACCGTTCCGGTCATACTTATCGTATTGTGATGCGTTGCCCCACATCTCCCATGAATTACGATAATAGTGTTCATCCAACACCGCTGGTCTTTTGCCGCTCTTTACTTTAAGGTCGGGATATTGCGCGTCTGCGATCGTTGAAATGCATATCAATTGCGGATACTTCCGCTCAATCGCTTCCCTGAACTGGTTGAACCTCCCATCGTAGCTGCCTGATCTGTCAAACCAGTCTTCATTCCCAATTTCTACATAAGTGAG
>DATMHB010000649.1:0-4409 GCA_035555175.1 Flavisolibacter sp.
ATGTAAAAGCCTATAGACCTTCGCAGGACAGGGAGCGCGACCGTGGCGGTTATGGCAGGCAGCAGCGGGGAAAATTCCAACAGCGCGGCGGCGGCGGCGGCGGCGGTGGCCGTAACGATAAAAGAGGTGGTGGAAAATTCGGCAAAAAAAGATACTGATCCCACAACAAAATATTCGAAGGTTGACCTTGCGTCAACCTTTATTTTTTTGAGAGTAATTTGCAGCCCATTTCAACTCTTAACCCATCAACATGGCCTCATTCGAAGTTATTGGCGGAAAGAAACTCAAAGGCGAGATCACACCACAGGGTGCAAAGAACGAAGCATTGCAGATCATCAGCGCCGTGCTGCTCACAGACGAAAAGGTGACCATCGGTAATATTCCGGACATCCTCGACGTCAACAATCTGATCGAACTGCTTCAGGAGATGAATGTAAAGACCGAGCGGTTGGACCGGCATACCTGCATTTTCCAGGCTGATGATGTAAACCTGAATTACCTGCGCAGTGAAGAATTCAAAAGCAAAAGCGGCAGGTTGCGTGGTTCAGTAATGCTGGCCGGGCCCATGCTCGCGCGCTTCAGGAAAGCTTTTATTCCAAAGCCCGGTGGCGACAAGATCGGAAGACGCAGGCTGGATACACATATCCTCAGCTTCGAAAAGCTTGGAGCAGAATTCACTTATTATGCTGAAGACGGCTTTTTTTATTTCACGACCGAAGGTTTAAAGGGCACTTATCTTTTGCTCGATGAGCCATCAGTAACAGGTACTGCCAATATTATCATGGCCGCGATCATGGCCGAAGGCACTACTACCATTTATAATGCAGCCTGCGAGCCTTATGTTCAACAACTATGCAGAATGCTCAATCATATGGGCGCGAACATTAGTGGCATCGGCGGTAACCTGCTTACGATTCAGGGCGTTGATAAACTCCACGGCACCGAGCATCATATGCTGCCCGATATGATCGAGATCGGTTCGTTTATCGGATTGGCCGCCATGACGCAAAGCGATATTCTTATCAGGAATGTGGGCCACGAGCATCTTGGTATCATCCCCGAAAAATTTGCGCAGCTCGGAATCAAAATGAATATAGCCGGTGATGATATTCATATCCCGGAGCAGGATCTTTACGAGATCCAGACTTATCTGGATGGCGGTGTCCTCACCATTTATGATCATCCATGGCCGGGCTTCACGCCGGATCTTTTAAGTATTGTGCTGGTGGTGGCCACTCAGGCGAAGGGTTCCCTGCTCGTGCATCAGAAAATGTTCGAAAGCCGCCTTTTCTTCGTTGATAAGCTGATAGAAATGGGCGCACAGATCATTTTATGCGATCCGCACCGGGCCGCCGTCATCGGCCTTGAAAGAAAATTCAAGCTGCGTGGCATCAGGATGAGCTCACCCGATATCCGCGCAGGCGTGGCCCTCCTCATTGCGGCGCTCAGTGCGGATGGAACAAGCGTCATCCAGAACATCGACCAGATAGACAGAGGTTACCAGTATATTGATAAAAGATTGCGGCAGCTGGGCGCTGAGATCAAAAGGGTCAGCTGAGCTTATTCCTTTACCCAGACCGTCTTTTCCTCAAGTGGTTTTCTTTTTCCTGCCGGAGACGGTACGCCAACATAACCGAGGTAAAAGAAGCCCAGCAGCCTGTCGTCTTCGCCCAGTCCGAAAAACGGCTTTGCCTTGTCGTTATAAGTGATACCCCCGGTGGTCCAATAACCCCCCAGCCCATAGGCGGTAACGGAGAGATAAATATTTTCAACAGCGCAGGAAACGGCTGCGATCTCTTCTACTTCCGGAAATTTTTTATTCGGATCACGTTTCATGCAAAGTGCAATTACGTGCGAAGCCTTGAGAGGATTTGACTGCAGGTTTACGAAAGTTTGCTCCTTAAACCTTTCACCGGATGATTCTTTATACAGCTCGCTTTGAAACCGGGCCAGCTTTTTCAGCCCCTTTCCCGTGAAAACCACAAAATGCCAGGGCTCTGTCTGACCATGGCTCGGCGCCCAGGTTGCATTCTCAAGGATATTGGTAACGATATCATCCGGAATTTTCTTTCCTTCTTCGTATTGCTTCGGAAATACAGATCTTCTGCTTCTTACCAGTCGGTTGAACTCTTCGACATTATAATTCATCGTGCAAATTTGGGGGATTGTCCGATAATGGAACACTCGCGGATGTTCTATGTAAAAATCAGACACGACAATTTTCGTATAAGCAAGCTTCGATCCATTCATAGCAACAGAAAAACGGTGGTGTAGTTTCACTGTTTCTTCTACGCATTTCTGCGGTGTTTTGGAGAAATATTTTTGACATGAGAAAGTTTATCACAGCTCTTTGTTGTGTATGGGTCACATCGGTTTCTTTCGCCCAAACCAATAAAGGCAAGGCAGACCTGAGGGTGTTCAATGATCAGAAAGCACCTATAGAAAATGCCACAGTAGAATTATTACGCGCAAAGGACTCGGCATTGCTAAGAACAGCTCTTACCGACAGGACCGGTCTTGCAGAATTTGAAAACCTTGGCTTCAATAATTATTTCGTAAGAATTACGGCGGTTGGTTTCAACCCTAAATCTTCTGAAGCCTTTACACTTAGCGACAGCCAGCCGGCATTGAGTCTTGCGGCCTTCAATATGACTGCGGCCGCGCCAACTCAAATGCAGGGGGTTGTAGTAACAGCCAAAAAGCCTTTTATACAAAAATTATCTGACCGCATCGTTGTGAATGTAGAGAACAGCATCGTGAGCGCAGGCAGTTCGGCACTCGACGTGCTTGAGAGGTCCCCGGGCGTCACGGTTGATCAAAACGACCAGATCAGTCTGAGGGGCCGTGCCGGCGTTATCATTATGATCGACGGCAAGCCGAGCCCAATGTCGGCGGCAGACCTGGCAAATTATCTTCGCGGCCTTCCCAGCGGTGCTATCGAACGCATCGATATCATCACCAACCCTTCGGCCAAATATGATGCTTCGGGTAATTCGGGGATTATCGACATCCATATGAAGAAAGATCAGCGCCTGGGTGCCAACGGAACACTCACCGCGGGCTATGGGCAGGGCATTTATCCAAAAGCGAATGCCGGTACCACTTTTAATTACCGAAATAAAAAAGTAAACATCTTTGGCAATTATAACTATGCATACAGAGAGGGACTGAACCATCTGGTCATCAACAGGAACTTTTTCGAATCGGGTGTGTTCCAGGGATCGGATGACAAGGATAATTACGCTTGGATGCTATTCAATTCGCACACCGCGCGCCTGGGCGCCGACTTCTTTCCATCGAAGAAAACAATTGTGGGCTTTGTTGTCAATAGCAATTTCAATGGCTTTCGACGCAATGCCGATATCAATACCACGGTGAATGATATTTTCAAAGCGCCCGAATTCCGTTTCCAGACCCTTGCCACGAACAGGGACCATTTCAATAATTCGGTTGTGAACCTGAACCTCAAGCACCAGTTCGACAGCATCGGCAAGGAACTTACAGCCGACGTCGACTACGGCATTTTTAATTCCGCGTCCATTACGCGCACGGCGAGTTCATTCTTTAACCTGAACGGCACGTCGAAGAAAGAAGATGATGTCCTCGATGGCGACCAGAAAGGTGAGCTGCGATTCAGAACAGCCAAGGTAGATTATACGTTGCCCGTGAATAAACAAACGAAGCTGGAACTTGGCGCAAAGACAAGCTATGTTTCTTCGGACAATGACGCTAAATTCTTTAATGAGATCAACGGTGGGGTATTTGTGGATGACACGAAGACGAACCGGTTCTTTTACGAAGAATACAATCATGCAGGATATGCGAACTACAAAAGGGATTTCAAAAAATTTGATTTCCAGCTGGGCCTGCGCGGCGAGCACACTACAATAAAAACAAGACAGGTAAAAGCAGACCGAAGATTCAAAGATGACTATTTCCGCCTGTTCCCAAGTGCATTTTTCAATTACAAATTGAAAGAAGATCACACCCTCGGCGTATCTGTAAGCCGCAGGATCGACAGACCCGGTTACTCTCAGCTAAACCCGTTTCTTTTCCAGATCGATGCCACTGTATACGCGACCGGTGAACCGCTACTGAAGCCTCAGATGACGTGGTCGTATGAGTTGAGCTATACACTGAAGAACCTGAATTTTACCCTCGGTTACAGCCATACAAAAGACCCGCAAAACACGGTGATCTCGAGAATTCTCGACGTGATACCGACCTTCGAGATCAAGCCTGGACAAGATTCGAATATTACCGTACAGATCCCGGTGAATCTTGAATCATCGGATTATGCGGGCATTACAGCCACCGCTCCGGTTCACATCAGCAAATGGTGGAACATGATCAACAACGCAAATATTTACTACAATCATTTTAACGGCAACCTCGGTGGCAGCCAGTTG
>DATMHB010000650.1:0-2837 GCA_035555175.1 Flavisolibacter sp.
GTGTCGGACAACTGCATGAATGGCGTGAGGTATTCGCTGCTTAATTCAAAAAGCCTGTAAGATGCCGCTATTGATCTCCAATAAAGAAGGAACGAGTCCTCACAAACAAATCCGGTCTTTAGCTGCAACTGCGGGCTGATCGTAAATGTGTCCGATACAAATGCCCTTACTGAAGACTGCTTCATCCTCAATACCGCGGTCGCGAGCGTATCGGGCAATGTCCACTTGAAATATTTTTTTGACAGGTCAGGTACGATGCCCACACTCCGCCAGTTATTGTTAGCCGTTGCATATTCGATCTCGCCCACCCCCGTCATATTTGTATTCCATCGCAGCCAGGCTGTGCTTCGTGCGATCAACGGATCGGTGGCGGAAGGATAACTCCAGTAAAAACTGTTCAATGTGTCTAATTGCCAGGCGAGGGCAAATGACTGCGTAATAGAATTGATCTTCGATCCCTTTACCTCGATCGTATAGTCGCCTTCGGCGGGTTGATCGAGTGTCACCTGCTCTACATTGTTCAGCGTATCCTTTTTTCTTTGCGGCACCGACTGAAGCGAGATAAGATTGGGTGAAGGATCAAGCACCCAGGGGTCCCAGCGCTCACCCGTTTGAGGAAAATACAACTGCAGGTCGAGGTCGTTGATCAATGCCTTTGCTGAATTGGGTGAGGCCGCGGGATCATTCCATACAAGCGTGAGCTTCAGCTGCTGTATTCCCGGGGGAATGTGCAAATTAAAACCAGTTATGGAACCCTGCGTTGAACTGGCTTCTATAAAACGATGTTCGCTGATCGTTTGCACAGCCCTGTATGCATTCAGGCTGCCAAACCCGGAAGCATAATCCACTTGAGGGGCGCCAACATCATCCGCTGCATTGATCAACGCGGCTTTTACCAATGAAAAAGGAGGCACCCGGTTCGTTTCTTGTTTATATGCGTCCTGTACAAGCAGGGCGGCACCGGAAACAAGAGCGGCGGCGCCTGAACTGCCGTCCTCACCATAGGCCATCAGATCAGGCTTTATTCTTCCATCATAAGCAGGACCTTTAGAGCTCAATGGCATCAGCTGTCCTGCCGAATCAATGGAACCAACCGTGATGATGTTTTTTGCCTGTTTAAAATTTCCTGTGAGGTTCGCCATTTGCTGTACGCCAGTATAAGGACCTCCGCTATTATTAAAGTCGCCCGCATTGCCTGCGGAGAAAACATGGAGCAGCGAACCGATTTGATTGGCCTGCATATCGTACGCTGCAGCTTCGCTCCCATAAAAGTTTTCGACCGTAGTTCCGTAAGAATGATTCTCCACCGAAATTCCGTAACGGTTGATGATGGAATCAGGTTCGGGAAAAAGATTGAGAAAGCTTGCCGATGAAAGTGTTGCCATAGACGCCGCGCCCCTGGCATATAGCGACGAGTTGCCGGCGCCTGCCACGATGGTTGCCATCAGGCTTGCATGTGCCGTGACGGAGGCGGGCTCAACACCTGTTTTTTCAATGCGTCCTTTGAAGTCAATGTCACTGGTATCAAAAAGACGTTCCTTAATAGAGGTATGCAGGGATCGTCCTTTGAGTTGAGGAAGCCGGGCATGCACCAGGCTGATGCCGTTCAGGGTAGGATCAGACGCACCGGTAGTCAGCTCTTCGGTGGGCGTTACCAAAGGCGTAATGAAAAGAATGCTGCTGTCTTTTATAATCGCAGGAAGGTCGGCCAACCTGATCCTCGCCCTTAAATAGTTTCTATACGAACACTGGACCGAGATCAGCTTGTTTAAGTGGCTGCCATGCGACAGCGCGATGGATACGGTAAGGCTGTCATTATAGTCATTCTGGTGTTCGATCCTGTTGAAAGTGTATGCCAGTTTTGGGTCCGGGTGTGCCCGGCTTTGGCCAAGGCCCGTGAGAGCGGCAAATGCAAAAATGGTAATCAAGAGCCGGCGCAGCATAGGGCAATATAAAATTTTCTTTTTATGCTGAACAATTATTGGTATTCCCCCGAGCCGTGGCGATAGACTTGGCCACTGATGGGGTTATTTTAAGGGTATTTATTAATTTTTTCGAAAAAAATTTTTAGAAAAGTGAATAGATTGTTAAATTGAAGCATCACAATCACTCACACTAAAACAAGATTATCACACATGAAAAGATTCATCAGGCCCTTTGCTGCCGTATGCGCAGCTGCCCTAGTTATGACTGCATGTAAAAAAGAAACCAAAGAAGTTGCACAAGAGGAAGTTTCCGCGTCAACGCTGAATCAGATCAAAGCGCTTGGCTTCAGCACTGATGGTGTGCAAAAAAAGGCGAACGGTTATCTCGTTGAAGGAGATATCCTGCTTTCCGAAAATGAGTTGAATTCAAGTCCTTCCTCACCCAACATGGTCATTGCAAAGGAAGAACAGTACCGCACATTCAACCTTGTTAGTGTCAGCAAGCACCCTACGATCACGGTAGCCCTGAACAACAGTTCCGCCCAACATGAAGCCGCCTTCTCTGCTGCGCTGGACGAAGCAATCCTTCGTTACAACAATGAGAATCTCACAGTGAATTTCCAAAGGGTTACAACCGGCGCAGACATTACGGTCGTCGCTTATTATGAAGTGAGTAACACACTTGGTTCATCAGGCTTCCCTACAAGCACCGGCGATCCGTACAACCAGGTTAAGATGAACACTTACTGGTACAGTACGGGTACGGATGTAACAAATGTGAATTACATCGGGACCATCATGGCACACGAGATCGGCCATTGCATTGGCTTCCGCCACACAGATTATATGAACCGCGCTTATAGTTGCGGTGGAAGAAAGCAGAATGAAGGCCAGGTGAATAATGGAGTGGGT
>DATMHB010000651.1:0-7686 GCA_035555175.1 Flavisolibacter sp.
CAGTGATTTTCAATCGTGTTGACCTGAATAAATACAACACATTGATCATGGTGGGTGGCACCTATCCGGATCTGAACAAGGACAAATTAAAAACCTGGGTGCAAAATGGCGGTACACTTTTGCTCACCGAAGAAGCGGTGACATGGGCTGCACAGAATGGTATCAGCACTGTTCAGATGAAAAAACTTAGGAGCGCAACGGACAGCACAAAAATGCTTCCCTATGGCGATCGCGACCAGATCGAAGGCGCACAACAAATGAGCGGCGCCATCTTTCGCGCAGAAGCCGACCTGTCGCATCCGCTGGCTTACGGCTATTCGCATCCCTATGTAAATCTTTTCAAGGCGAACAAAGTATACATGGAAAGAAGCAAGAACCCTTTTGCTACGCCGTTTTATTACAAAGACGCGCCCTTGCAAAGCGGATGGCTGAGCAAGGAGAACTATGATGCTGTAAAAAATTCTGCCGCAGTGGTCGTGAGAAGCATGGGTGCGGGCAGGATCATCTCCATTGCCGACGACCCGAACTTCCGCGCCTTCTGGCTCGGTGGAACCAAGTTGATGATGAATGCAATCTTCTTTGGTAAGATCATAGATGCAGGGTGGGCGCGAACCGAAGAATAATTTATTCCAAATATGAAAACAAGATAGCAACGCGTTGCAGGAAGGCGCGCGCTTTATATGTTGCCAGAATGGCGTCTTTGCGGCCTTAGCGGCTTTGCGCGAAACCCGTGCTAAAAAAAGCCCCGTCCAATAGGGTAAGGACAGGGCTACTATCGATTTTTCATGCTTGTGATTATGGGAAGATGCCCAGCTCGGCATAGCTTGTGCCCACCTTATTAATGGCAACCACATAAGCCGCCGTACGCATGTCAGGGATCTGCGGGTTCTTTCTCCATTCATCCATGATCTCCCTTGTTGCCGTGATCATGGTCTCTTCCAAACCGCTATGAACGAGATCCACTTCATCCGCGCCATGCATGATGAACTGTCGTTCGCGGTCGTTGACCCTTTTTCCGGTAAGCCCCTCGATCTGTCCCAGTATGTGCTGGTTCATATTTTCTGTGAATCTCTTCTCCATTCTTCCATATCGCACGTGACTCAGATTCTTGAGCCATTCGAAATAGGAAACGGTCACGCCGCCTGCATTCAGGTACATATCGGGCACTACAAGCGTGCCTTTTGTAATGAATACTTCATCGGCTTCGGGTGTAAGCGGACCATTGGCGCCTTCACCTATGATCTTTGCTTTCACGCGCAGCGCATTGTCTCCATTGATCACGTTTTCCAGTGCGGCCGGTATCAGGATGTCGCAATCATATTCCAGCGCATCGGAGTTCTTTGCGAAATTCTTTCCGCCCTGGAAGTTTGTGATGGACCCGGTAGTTTTACGGTGTTCAAAAACGGCATCCACATCCAAACCATTCTCATTATAGATGGCGCCTTCGTATTCAGCCAGGCCAATAATTTTTCCGCCTGCATTCTGAAAAAATTTGGCCGCGTGGTATCCAACGTTGCCGAGACCCTGAACGATGATCCTCTTTCCTTCAATACCGGTGGTCAATCCAAGCTTTTCCATTACGTCGGGCATGCTGCACACTTCACGAATGCCAAAGAAAATACCGAGACCTGTGGCTTCGCGGCGGCCGCGCACACCACCCTGGGTAACGGGTTTGCCCGTAACGCAACCTGCTGAATCGATCTCGCCGGGACGAAGGCCCTGGTAAGTATCCACGATCCAGGCCATTTCTCTTTCACCCGTTCCGTAATCAGGTGCCGGAACGTCGGTGCCGGGACCGATAAAATTCTTCTTTACCAGTTCGGCAGTATATCTGCGGGTGATCTTTTCAAGCTCGTAAACAGAATATTTTCTTGGGCTGATCTTGATGCCACCCTTGCCTCCGCCAAATGGAACATTCACGATAGCGCATTTATAGGTCATTAGCGCGGCCAGTGCCATCACCTCGTCCTGGTTTACTTCAGCAGCGAAGCGGATACCACCCTTACAAGGAGTTTTATGATGCGAGTGTTGAACGCGATAGGCTTCTATCACTTCAATACGCCCATCGTCCATTCGAACAGGAAATTTCATTCGGTATACGGCATTGCACGCTTTGATCTGTTCCAGCACACCAGGGTCCCAGCTCGTATACTTGGCCGCTTTGTCGAAGCTCTTTTCAACGGCGCCAAAAAAACTATAATCTGCAATCGTAGACATGAAGTACTATTTAAATTTAAGAATGAATATTTTTCTCAAGCCTTGACATTTTCCTGTCGAGGCGGATCAGATAAATCACAATGCCTGCAAAGATGGTGAGGATTACCGCCACCACCACATAAATCTTTCCATTTGCGCGCATTTCATCAGCCATCGCTACTCCGTTCTTTTCCTGTGCGAACAACGCGAGGTTGAAAACGATCAGCAGAAGGGATAGTAATAATTTTTTTATCATTATTGAATCAGTGTTTTTTCTTTAAGGGTTTTCATGCGCACCTTAAGGCTCACGATCCATACGCCAAGTAAGGTCCAGCCGATGACTGCAGGATAAAATACCATACGCATTCTAGGGTCTACATCTTTATAATTGAGCGCGGGATTGCCTTCACCGCCAGGGTGCAGGCTTTCCAGCAGGCGGGGAATGATCCAGATAGACGGAAATAAAAATGCAAATGCAAAAATGTTGTACACAGCTCCGATGCGAGCTTTCTTATCGAGGTCCTGAATGGAATCGCGCAAAACGAGGTAAGCGAAATAGATCAACAATGCGATCGCTGCGCCGATCAGCTTCGGATCTTTTGCTATTGAAGCAAAGGAAGCAGTAGCAGGATTATTCGGATCAGCCCAGGTGAACGACGCCCAGATCATGCCAGTGCTGTAACCCAGCACGCCAAACACGATACCTACAACTGCATATTCGCGTGACAGGATATCGTGCTTCAAAGAATTGCTGCGCAAATATTTTACGGCCTGCACCACAGATGCAGTAAAGAGGATCATCATACCAAACCACATGCATACGTGGAAATAAAGATTACGAATGGATTCCTGGATAATGGGCTGACGGGGAACCGGTAATAATAAACCGCCTATGATCGCATACGCCAGGAGGACGATGCATACTATTTTCCACCACCATTTCTTCATAGCTGGGGCGAGCCCGTTTTTATTTGGCTGCAAAAATAAGGGAAGGCCGAGAATATCCGGCGGAACACGGAAAGTTTGAGAGGTTTAAGAGAAAAAGTAAAAGTCAAAATTCATCGCGCCGCCGGCGGCACGAAAGGCTTAAAGCACTCCCGCCGGCGGGCTACACTTCCTCGCTCTCACTCTGTTTGTCGCTTTGTTTCGCGCAAAGACGCAAAGCCGCAAAGTTCGCAAAAGATAAAAAGTTAAAAGGCAAACTACCTAAAACACGGGGCTTACTATTGCCCTTCGCTCTCCGCCTTGTCCGCCGAAGCCTTTGGCGCAGGTGGGCTCTGTTTCTCGCTCTGACTTTTTCCCTTCGCTCCCGCTCTGTTTCTCGCTCTGACTTATCCCTCGCTCTCGCTGTGTCTGTCGAAGCCTCGGGGTAGACAGCTGCTGTTTCGCGCAAAGCCCAGCATGTGCGCGGCAATGGCCCCTTTGCTGCGTACACTTTGTGGTCTTTGGTTTACTTTCTTCGTCTTTCCTGTTGTCGCGCACCGGCTCTTGTTAGTCTTTCCAAAGAAATGGAAACAGAATGACGGATAACAATACAACAAGAACGTCCGAAGCAAGTAAAACCAAAATGTGAAGCACAGGTATTGCACTCGCCGTATCGAATACAGTGGAAGAGACCTTCATCAGCATCATCAGCTGCGGTATGATGATCGGAAATCCGAGTATCGCCATGATGGCGGCATTTTGATGCGCTTTTGCTGCGATCGCCGCGAGAAAAGTAAACACCAGACTCAGACTCCAGCCACCAAGCAATACCAGACCGGTGAACACCGCCGTTTTTTCAACAGGATATTCCATCAACAGCGAAAAAATGATAAAGCTCAGTACACTCATGACTAACATGAGCAATGAATTGAAGAGGAGCTTTGCGAGAATGAAATGTTGCGGCCGCACAATGCTCTGATAATACAGCATCCTGTTGCGGCTCTCCTGGAGAAAACTTTTGGCAACGGCATTGATGCTTATAAATAACTGGATGATCCAGAACAATCCATTCCAGGTAGCGGTATCCGGATGTTCAATTGCCATATAGAGCACGAAGATAGTAGCGCCTACATAAAGCAATACACCGTAGAATGCATACTGCTGGCGGATCTCCAGCAGGAGGTCTTTCTTAAAAAGTGTCCATATGATTTTGAGTGCTTCGATACAACGGAGTTGACGAATTAATCAAGCGCGCCATCAAGTGTAAAGCATGAACGGCATCTGGGCTCATAGGCGTTCTTGGCACCCAGCATGATCTGTTGTTCATTCGGAATGATCCGGTACGAATAATTAGCAATATTGCCACACTTCATGCAGATGGCATGCAGCTTCGTAACGTAATCGGCCTTGGCCATGAGGAAGGGCATCTGTCCGAAAGGTTTGCCCATGAAATCCATGTCCAGGCCCGCAACGATCACGCGCACGCCGCGCAGTGCCAGCTCATCACATACGTTCGAGATCTCGTCATCGAAGAACTGGGCTTCATCAAGCCCGATCACATCCACATCCTGCGCCATCAACAGGATGGTCTGCGAGTTTTCAATTGGTGTGGAATGAATAAAATTTTCATCATGCGAAACGATCTTTATTTCATCGTAGCGAACGTCTATGGCGGGCTTAAAGATCTCCACTTTTTGGTTGGCGATCTTCGCCCTTTTCAGTCTCCTGATCAGCTCTTCAGTCTTCCCGGAAAACATTGAACCACAGATCACTTCAATCCAACCGCGGCGCTCGCCTCTGATAATTGGCTCGATAAACATTTGGGAAAATTATGGCTGTTTGCCTTCTATTTGCAAAGTGTTAGTAATTTTAGGCACATCTTTTCGTTAGATCACCTCATCCTGTCCGATAAACAGCGAAAGTACCATAAACAATGGAAAGAATCCAGGCTCTTATTGATAAGTTGTACGAGCAACGACAACAGAACGCTACCCCTGCGCAGCTCCTTCTTACCGTGCAGCTATTACAAACAGAGCTCATGAAATTGCAGCAAAGGAATGGTACAATGACGTCGGGAAAAGTGGCGGTAACCTTACCCCTGAATATGAATTTTACTGAAGAACCTGCAGAACAACAGCCGGCGCCTCAGGTGAAAAAGCCGGTGGCAGAATACGTACAGCCCATTCCTCCGCAGGAAGAGATCAAAGAACCGAGACCGGTAAAACAAGGAGAGGAGACACCCCGTCCTGTAAGTGCTCTTCCGCCGGAAATTCAAAAGCCGTTGCCAGAACCCGCTGAATCAAAATTCCCTGCCGCAAAAGAAATTCACGAAGTGATCGCAGAAAAAAAAGAATCACTCAACGACCGCCTCAAACAGGATAAGACCGAAGTGGTACATACCTTGAAAGATTCGCCCATCAAAGACCTGCGCAAGGGCATCGGCATCAACGACCGGTTTACATTCGTGAATGAATTATTCAGGGGTGATGACGCGATGTATGAAAGAAGTATCAAGACGATCAACAGCTTTCACATCCTTTCCGAAGCCGAGTACTGGATCAACAGGGAATTGAAATTTAAACTGGGATGGAACGACAGCAAGGAAATTGTTCAGCATTTTTATCAGCTCGTGAGAAGACGGTTCTCCTGAATGAACTTTGCAATGCGCCCAGTGGCTCCCCTGTTTTCTTCAACATAAGCCTTGGCAAAGCTGCCCGCTCTTTCCAGTTCTTCCGGTTGTTTCGTCAGCAATTCTAATTTTTCCTGTAGCTGCCGTTCATCTGAAATGGAGCTCGCGGCGCCACCCGCTACGAGGTCTCTTGCTTCCCTGAATTTGTGATAATGCGGCCCGAATATTACAGGCTTTCCATAAACGGCAGCCTCCAGCGTATTGTGAATGCCGGACTTATTGAAGCCCCCGCCAATGTAAGTGATCGTTGCATAGCGGTACAACCTCGACAACATGCCCGTATTGTCGATGATGAGAATTCTGGTTGTACCCAATAATTTTTTTACTTCAAGCCGGTGTTCGTTCTCCAATGCTTCCCACAAAGAATTCTCGTGGCCCTTTTTCCGATCAGTGGAAAATATTGCGGATAATTTTGAATAAGTGATGGCTTCCGGAAACAGTTTTTGAATGGAACTGATATGTGCTTCGTTGATCTCGTGCGGTGCGATGATCATTTTATAGCATCCCGGCAAACTATTGAAGGCTGCCTTGAGTAATTTTTCGTCGTTGGGCCAGGTGCTGCCGGCTGCAAGTACGGGTTGGTCTTCAACAAAAGCTTCGATCGCCGGAAGCGACGCCGGAAATGCCGCGATCTCGCTTACCCTGTCAAATCTGGTATCGCCACCAATGCTGCAATGATCTATGCCATGAGCCTTTAATATTTTCATGGATGCTTCATCCTGAACAAAAATGTGGCGGAAAAAAAACAGCATCTGCCGGTAAAATTTTCCATATCCCTTAAAGAATACCTGTTCTTTTCTGAATATCGCTGAAACCAAAAGCAGCGGGATGTGCCTGAATGCAATAGCGGATAAATGAAAATACCAGTACTCGTACTTCACAAATACCACGAGTTCGGGATGCACCAGTTTTACAAATCGCTCTGCGTTTCTCTTCGTATCTGCGGGCAGATAGCAAATGATATCTGCATGGCTGTATTTTTTTGCAGCATGCATTCCTGAAGGCGAAAAAAAACTAATAAGGATTTTGTGGGACGGAAAGTCTTTTTTTAATTTTTCAATGAGTGGCTTACCCTGTTCCAATTCACCGGCTGAAGCACAATGGAACCAGATGATCCTTTCATTTTTTCCCAACTTGCCGCTGAGCTCTTCGAAAAGGACCTTTCTTCCTTTTTTCCATTCACGGGCTTTTTTATTCCAGATGGCGGCGAAACCAATGGCCAGCACATAGATTCGGATGAAGAGCTTATACAGAAAGACCACCGTTCGGTTGTTGAGCAGCAAAAGTAAAGGTCTCTCGCCTTCGAAAGCATATTTCCCTATTTTTGCCCGCCCGATCTGCCCTTTCGAGCGGGAAAAAAACTATCTCATGCGTCCAATACAAATGGTTGACCTGAAACAGCAGTACCAGAAGATCAAGTCGGAGATCGATGCGGCTGTTCTTAGTGTAATTGAAAGCGCTGCATTCATCAACGGCCCGCAGGTGCAGAGCTTCGCGGACTCACTTGCAAAATACAACGGTGCAAAGCATGTAATACCCTGTGCCAATGGTACGGATGCCCTTCAGATCGCGATGATCGCCCTTGGACTGCAGCCGGGAGATGAAGTGATCACGCCCTCATTTACTTATATCGCCACTACAGAAGTCATTGCCCTGCTGAAACTGACACCTGTTTTTGTAGACGTTGACCGCCGCACATTTTGCATTGATACAAAGTCGCTTGAAGAGGCCATTACGCCCAGAACAAAGGCTATTGTGCCGGTTCACCTGTATGGGCATGCGGCCAATATGGAGGAGATCATGGCCATTGCCGCCAAACATAAGCTGGCGGTGATCGAGGACAATGCGCAGGCCATTGGCAGCGAGTATTATTTCTC
>DATMHB010000652.1:0-11213 GCA_035555175.1 Flavisolibacter sp.
TTCGGATTTCCATGAAAAAGCTTTTTTCTGCATGCTTTGCAGCCTGTCTGCTATTGTCCGCACTTGTTGCCTCGGCCGGTGATTCCACTGGTGTTAAACTGGTCTATAGCAAACAAAGAATGAGTGACACTGAAGTCTTGCTTTCAATTAAAGCCATTGTTGCTCCCGGAATTAAGCTGTATGGACTTCAAAAAAGAGATGGGGACGCCTTGTATTCAACAATTGAGTTCGATTCTGCTGCTTCGAAGTACTTGTCTGGTAAACTGATTGAAACGGGAAAAACCCTTTCCGAAAATGATCCCTCAATCAATGCGGTTGTTAGCTATTATGGTGACTCGGTTTTGTGGCAGCAAAAAATAAAAGCAAAGAGAAGCGATATTTTTGTATTGAGAGGAAGCGTAGCTTGCTTCTTAAAACAGGGTGAAAACTATCTTCCTGTAGAAGAGAAGTTTAAATTTTCGATTTCCCCTGAAGCAGTACAAGCTGTTTCGGTGAATGCGGATAAAAACCTCACCACCGATCGTTCAGTGCTTTGGATATTTCTAACAGCCTTCGGCGCAGGTCTGCTCGCTTTGCTAACGCCTTGTGTATATTCCATGATACCTATTACCGTTTCTTTCTTTACTAAAAGAAGTAAGACAAGACCTGAAGGTATCAGGAATGCACTTTATTATTCCGGTTCCATAGTCATTATTTTTACCCTTCTTGGCTTTTTGATCACCCTAATATTTGGTCCCGCAGTCTTGAACAACCTTGCAACGAACTGGATTGCGAATCTTGTATTTTTTGCGCTATTCGTGGTTTTTGGCGTTTCATTCCTTGGTGCTTTTGAGATCGCACTACCTGCTTCATGGTCAACGAAGGCAAATAGTAAAGCAGGCGCGCGCAATTTCTTAGGCATCTTCTTCATGGCGTTGACGCTTGCAGTCGTCTCTTTTTCCTGCACGGGACCGATCATTGGTAACTTATTAGTGTTGGCCGCAAAGGGGAACTATTGGGGACCGCTGACAGGCATGTTTGGATTTTCGTTGGCGCTTGCGCTTCCCTTTGCTTTGTTTGCATTCTTTCCATCCAGGCTTAATGTCTTGGGGAAAGCAGGCGGCTGGCTTAACGCAGTAAAGGTCACCCTTGGTTTTTTGGAATTGGCGCTTGCTCTAAAATTTCTCTCTAATGCGGATTTGGCAAGGGGATGGCGAATACTTGACCGTGAGATTTTCATTGCTGCGTGGATCGTAATTTTTGTTCTGCTTGGGATTTATTTGTTGGGCAAGATCAAATTCCGTCATGACGAAGAACTGCCAAAGAATGATTTTGGGCATCGTTACTTAAGCATGAAGAGGCTTTTCTTTGCAATGGCAGCTTTCGTCTTCGCGGTTTATATGCTGCCTGGTCTTTGGGGCGCTCCTCTTAAGGGTATTTCTGCTTTTGTACCGCCTATGGGCACACAGGATTTTACTTCATCAGGACATGCAGGCTCAAATAATTCGCAATACGCAAGCAGTGAAACAAACCAGGGGCCGCAGCATCCTACAAAGTACTACGATCAGATGAAAATGTATGAGCCGGACGTCGTAACGAAATACGGTTTGGTAACCTACTTTGATTATAATGAAGCATTGGAGGTGGCTCGAAAGCTAAAGAAGCCTTTAATGCTCGACTTCACAGGTATTAATTGTGTTAACTGCCGAAAAATGGAAGGACAGGTGTGGAGCGATCCGAAAGTGATGCAGCGATTAAAAGAAGATTTTGTAATCGTTTCATTATATGTAGACGTTCACCAGATCGACATACCAGAGGGTGAACAATATTTTTCGAGCGCAATGAATCAAAAGATTGAGACTTTAGGCGATAAAAATACCGACATGCAGGTTACGAAATTCGGTGCCAATACACAGCCCTATTATTTCTTTTTGGATGCTAACGAACAAAGGCTTGCCCCGGAAGGCTACGGCTACGATCCAAACGTGAATAAGTTCCTTCAGCTTCTTGATACAGTGAAAGATGCTTATAACAAAACAAATTCTTCTTCAATTAAATAAAGACCAATGCGAATCACAGTGGGCTATCACACTTAATGTGTATCCCGGCTGTTGCTAAAAAACACGTTGACGCTTTTGTATAGGATTACAGCCAAGCTACTGACCAATCACTTTATTGTAGTAGAGAACCCACTAGTTACTTATAAAAAATAAAAAGGAGTTTTTGCTAGCCCTTGATTCTTAGGAGTATCATTAAAAGGATAAAAGAAGCACCTGGAGCTTGTTTTAAGTATTCTTTTATGAATCGCAGGGCCTCAACGAGGTGATTGTTTACAGTTTTGGGTGATAAATTCATACGCTCAGCAATTTCATTATGCGATAAACCTTCTTGTCTGCTTAAAAGAAACACTTTTTTTCTTTGAGGTGGCAGTTGTTCAATGGCTTCGTTAAGCAACGCCTGGCTCTGCTTAAAGTCTAATGTTTCTTCAGTGATATTTGAATGGTTTTGAATAGACAACCAGACCCGTTGTTTCAATTTTTCTTCGGAAGCCATCTTTCGCAAGAAGTCATACGTCTTGTTTGCTGCCATTGTAAGAATGTAAGCTCCATAATTTTCAATCTCGCGAACTTCATCCCGTTTGTTCCAAAGTTTGATAAAAACATCCTGTACTATTTCCTCTGTCAGTTCTTCCGACTTTGTTTTACTCAGGATAAATCCATAAATACGTTGAGAGTAGTGGTGAAAAATCTGTGAAAACGCTTGCTGGTCGCCAGTTGACATTCGGGCAAAAAGTAATCTCTCATCGGGCAATATTTTATGGGCCGTAACCATTTGTGGCAAGAGCGGTTAAATTTACTCAAAATGAGTGGATTAGGATCATGCTTGCCTTCTATCCTGCGCCCCCAGAAGTATAAAATGATAGAGGTGGCTTAATGTAATTGCTCAAATGAGAGGAGCAATAAGGATACCGGAAAAATTAGCCATCAGCCAATTTGCATTGATTTATTTGAACAGATTTTAAAAGATCACTAATCAAAAGCCTCCAATTCACCTGGATCTTTTAAGTAAAAAGCCTCCACGAGGGAGGCATGCATGTGATCCGGACTGGATTCAAACCAGTGACCTACTGCTTAGAAGGCAGTTGCTCTATTCAACTGAGCTACCGGACCATATTTATTTTCATTCAACCCAGTGACCTTCCCGACTCAAACGTCGGGATGCTCTATTCAACTGAGCTACCGGCCCATATTTATTTTGCAATTAGCCAGCTCATTCCGGACATTGATCATCCGAATGTTCGGTTAACTGAGCTCCCGGTTTGGAGCGGCAAAGATAAAGGAATAGGCTAGAAAAAGAGGAGGGAAGTTGCCGATTATGCGGCCGGACCAAAATGAAAGCTATCCAGGAAAAGGTCTTGCTTTCGTACTTCCACCTGAGAGATGTTCTTTACATACAGAACGGCCATGAACCTTCCGTCGGTATAGCCTTTCACCTTCCAGTCCTGCTTGTCTGCATCCTGCCAGTAATCTACCAGCGTCTTGGAGCAGTCCGTATTCCAGTCCACATCCTTCTGAATACCTGTATTGTGCAGAACGTAAAACGGACCCCTTAGCTTTTCCATGTAGCTGTGAAGCATTTCTGATGCTTCGTTCAGGTCACACTCCTGCTTGAGGTGAATACAGATAAGTCCATAACCCACTTTACTTTCATTGAACTCGGAGAAATACAGATGATCGCCCGAAACGGTTTTAGTACGCTGAACATCGCTTGAAGAAAGGAGAAGGGCAGAACAGCCTGTGTCCCCGATAAAAAAATTCTTAAATTTTTTGGACGAAGACAGGCGCAACGCAAATGATGTCGCCAGTAAGAAGATCAGGTTTTCCATAGTCGCGAATATTGAATGGCTTGCTGATGTAAGATATAAGTTATTTTCGATTCTCATATATGGGCACACATTTTTTCTACGGAAACGATAAACTGACAGTTAAAAAGGCGGCAGCACTGGGCGAAGGCCGCGTTCAGGGCTCGCTCAATAAAGAAGCAAAGGACAAGATCAACAAGAGTGAACACTATGTGCAGGACATGGTGAGCGCAGGAAGAACCGTTTACGGCGTTACTACCGGATTTGGCATTCTTGCCAACACCCGGATCAGCGAAGATGATACCGCCACCCTTCAATACAAGATCCTGCAAAGCCATAGCGTGGGCGTAGGAAAGCCCATTCCTCTATCTATTGTCCGACTGATGATGATCACTAAGGTCCACGCGCTGTCGCAGGGTTATTCGGGAGTGCAGCTGCAAACAGTGGAACGGATTCTGTGGCATCTCGAAAATGATGTAATTCCTCTTGTTCCCGAAAAAGGAAGTGTTGGTGCCTCAGGAGATCTGGCGCCCCTGGCCCATTTGTTCCTGCCACTCGTCGGACTGGGCGAAGTATTTTATAAAGGCCGGCAATGGAAGTCGCAGGAAATATTAACCCAGTTCGGACTCGAACCCATTCATCTCGGCCCGAAGGAAGGTCTCGCCCTCATCAACGGTACGCAGTTTATTCTTGCTTATGCGCTCAGGGCTGTGGAGCGGCTCCACAATTGCCTCGAAGCGGCCGACATCATCGGCGCCATGAGTCTCGAAGCGCTCACCGGCACAAAGGCGCCGTTCGATGAAAGATTGCACAGGCTGCGACCCTTTGCCGGCAATTTACTTGTTGCCCAAAGGTTGCGGCTTCTCCTCGAAGGTTCCGAAATTATGCAAAGCCATGTCGACTGCGGCAGGGTGCAGGATCCTTATTCGCTGCGATGCATGCCGCAGGTTCATGGCGCTTCGCGCAATGCATGGCTGCATTTAAAAGAACTCACCGAAACAGAAGCGAATTCAGTCACCGATAACCCTGTGGTGCTGGGTGCGGATGAAACCGTCAGCGGCGGCAACTTTCACGGGCAGCCACTGGCGCTTCCACTCGACTATGCCTGCTTTGCCGCAGCCGAAACAGGCAACATTGCCGACCGCAGGTGTTATTTATTATTGGAAGGCAAGTGGGGATTGCCAATGCTGCTCATGAAAAATGTAGGTCTCAACAGCGGCTTCATGATCCCCCAGTATACAACAGCGGCTCTTGTTACGGAAAACAAAACGCTTTGCTTTCCTGCGAGTGCCGACAGCATTCCTACTTCGTTAGGACAGGAAGATCATGTGAGCATGGGCAGCATCAGCGGCAGAAAACTCAATACGATCATTGACAACCTCGAATACATTCTCGCGATAGAACTGCTGTGCGCCTCGCAGGCCATTGAATTCAGAAGACCACTCAGGAGCAGTTCCATTCTTGAATTCGCACATGATTATGTGCGCAACTTCGTGGGCTTTGCCGAAGAAGACCGCATCTTCTCCGATGACATCAATAAGATCAAAACGATCATCGAAGATTTTTCTTTCGTGAACCAAGTAAACCAGTTCGCGGCATCCAAAGGAGTGGAGCTCAATAAAGGATTTGATCTTTTCGGGTGATCATGGATTGATGAACCGCATCATGCTGAAATCGATATGCCGCTTCACTTTTTTCAATCGAACGGCATCTTTTTGCTGAAAGCCATTGCGTTCGAACAGAGCCGTACAGGCTTCAGGTTCCATCAGCGGTTTTTTGCAGCCGCCATGCAGCTGACCTTTCTTTTTTGGGATGATCTCAAGCAGCACTACCTCACCACCCGGCTGGAGAATTGAACGTATACCACGGACCATTCGATCCTGGTCGGGCACTTCATGCAGCATGTTCAGCAGCCACAGTTTTTTATAACTCCGGAGCGGCAGCCACAGACTATCAGGCGAATTGTGTACCAGATCAAATGTATAACTGATGGGACTTCCTTTTACTTCAGAATAATGCCGCATCGCCGCCTCAACCTTCTTTTTGTTCATACACGTGGTATCCAGATCAACCAGCACAAAATGGAGTTCATTGATCCCCGATCCCGCACCAAACGCACCTTCATACCAGCCGCTGGCAGCACCAACATCCACGATGGTGTCGTGCTCCTGCACTTTCAAAAATTCAAACTGTTCGGCCAATTGCTCTTTCAGCATTTTGAGGTTCGTATAGGAAACGCCGCAAAATCCCTGCTTTTCCCTCTTCCCCTGCGCCGCTGCAACCAGAGAAGCGAGTACCGTGAAAGCTAAAAAGCACTTGCGCATTATTTTTTAATGAAGGTGTAAGGATCGTATTCAACGAATTCGTTCTGCCTCGTGGTTACCGATTTTACTTTCGCACCCGAGATATCAAACCGGATAACGAAGATGCCATACTCGATGTTGTTGTATTGCATCAGCCATTCTCCATTGTCCAGATAATCCAGCGTCGCTGATAGCTCAGGCTTCGTTCCAAAATTTATCATAAGCTGGTTTCCACTCTGCCTGATGTTGATAGAACCATATAAGTTATTCTCGTAGCTGCCCAAATAAGCTGTTAATGGAAGCTGCGGCTTATTGCCTTTCACCCTTGCCTTCCAGCCATTGATCTCCGACACCTGTTGTGCCATTCCCTGTTTGAAGCCCTCCAGTTGTTGCTGGCTCCTGTTTACAAATGGAACTCCCAGATAAGCATCCAGTATCTGGTAGCGAAGCAGCTCGAAAAAACTCTGGTTATCATTGTTGGTGAGGATGGCAATACCGAGCTTCTCTTCAGGAACGAAACAAACATTGCTCACCATGCCGCCTGCGCCGCCCGTATGCCAATAGATCTGCCTTCCGTTATAATCGGCCGAGAAGAGGCCCAATCCATAACCACGAAAATGCGTGGGGAAAACGGAAGAGCGGCGGCTGCCCGTTACAATATTTACATCGCGTGTTTTCTGGATCGCACTCCAGGGGATCACCTGATTCCCTTTATACCTTCCGCTGTCCAGCTGCATCATCAACCAGTGCGAAAGATCACTGACGTTACTGACGATGCTGGCAGCAGGCGCCAGGTTGTTCCAGTTATCATAAGGCACCCGTTCAAGGTGGTTCGTATAGGAAGTAGTATAAGGAACGGCAACATTTTGTTGCTGTGCCACACCAGTAGACAAGACAAGCGTTTCATTCATTTGCAGGGGCGCAAGGATGGTGTCGTGAACAAACTGCTCCCATTGCTGCCCCGTTACTTTTGGAATGACCTGTCCCGCCGTTAAAAAGCAACTGTTGCAATAACCATAGTCCTGCCTGAAATTTTGGGACGGCTTAAGCAGGCGCATGCGCTTCATGATCTCCTCCCTGCCCAATGAAGTGTTCCAGAAAGTGAAATCCCCCTGGAAGGTCTTGGTTCCAATGCGGTGTGTGAGCAGATCGCGAACGGTGACCAGCTGCGTAGTAACGGGGTCATATAACCGATATTCGGGAAAATATTTTGTGATCTTGTCGTTCAAAGAGATCTTGCCTCTTGTTTCCAGCAAGGCTAACGAAGTACCTGTAAACAATTTGGTGTTGCTGGCGATCATGAAGAGCGTATGCTCATCTACAGACTTTCCGGATTGCAGGTCGCGAACGCCATAGCCTTTCATCAACACCACTTTTCCATCCTTCACGATGACCACGGAAAGGCCGGGAACATCCCAGTCTTTCAATCCTTTATTGATATAATTGTCGATGCTATCGCGAACAAAAGAAGGGAGCTGGGCGTGGATGAGCAGAACACACAGGCTTGCAGAAAGGGAGAGGATAAATCTTTTCATAATTAAAACTGAAAGGACAAAATAACGCTTTTTATAATGCTGAATAATTTCCTCGAAAAGCAAAATCGAATTTTTTCAGCGATGCGGAAGTGATTGCTGCAAAAGCAGCTGCATTCGCTGCAATAATTAATTTAGCTGGCATAAAATTTTAATATGGTCTTGCACTAAAACATTCGTATGAAAAAGATCTATTTCTCTTTCGCCTCCTTTCTAATTGCCGCTGCCATGGTTTCCTGCAATGACAGCAGCACTACATCCGGTTCTGGTACCGATTCTTCAAACACTACGGCATCAGGCAGTACTGCAGGCACGTCAGCAGCAACAGACACTTCAGGCACAGCAACTGGCACCACAGGTAATGGCGGGAACACAACTGCCAACACCAATACAACTCCATTGAGCAAAGACGACTCAACATTTGTAATGGAAGCTGCGGCAGGCGGAATGGCAGAAGTCGAGATGGGTAATCTCGCTCAACAGCAAGCCACCAACCAGCGCGTCAAAGATTTTGGAGCCATGATGGTGCGCGACCATTCAAAAGCTAACGATGAGCTGAAGAGCCTGGCTTCCAGCCGCGGCATTACCGTTCCTTCAGCACTGCCCGCAAGCAAGCAGAAGATGCTGGACAACATGAAAAAAATGACTGGAAAATCTTTCGACCAGCACTATGTAAGCATGATGGTGGAAGATCATGTGAAGGATGTGGCCAAGTTTAAGAAACAATCCACCAGTGGCAAGGATGATCAGTTGAAAACCTGGGCGGGCAAAACATTGCCAACCTTGCAAACACACCTTGATTCGATCCAGGCGATCAAGAAATCGAAATTATAATGGAACCTTATTAAAACACGAGGCACCGGACATCCGGTGCTTTTTTTTGCTGCCCTCACACCGATTCTGTTTCAGTCCGGCCTAATCGGCACTTCAGCACGGGCAAGGAAAACTGAGACAGAAACAAAAAGAGAATGACCCGGCCACCGCCAGCGGTGCGGCGGACACAGCGAGAAACCGAACAAAGAGGGGGAACAATAGTCCGTTCACTGCCACGGGATGACATTTGACAGCTTACCGAATCGTTGCCCCAGGTGCGTACGCTTTTTGCGAAGCATCTTTTACGATCTATACTCCCCATAGATGCCCCTTAGCTCATCCGATACTTCTCCGAGTGTACAATAATTCTCAACGGCCCTTATTACAGAAGGGATGAGGTTTTGCTGCTGCACGGCTTTTTGCCTGATCTCCTCAAGTGATGCACTTACTTTTTTTTGATCCCTTCTTTCTTTTAGCCCACGCAGCCTTGCTATTTGTTCTTCTCTTATTTTGTCGTCTACTCTGAACAATGGGATCTTCTCTTCTGATTCAGAGGAGAATTTATTCAGTCCCACGATGATCTTTTCTCCCGATTCGATCTTGCGCTGGTAATCGTATGCGCTCCTCGCGATCTCCTCCTGTATGAAACCGCGCTCGATGGCTGCCACGCTGCCTCCCATCTCATCAATTTTAGAAATGAACTTCCATGCATTTTCTTCCACCTCGTTCGTGAGCGCTTCAATAAAAAAAGAACCTGCAAGCGGATCGGCCGTTTCTGCCACGCCGCTTTCGTAAGCCACTACCTGTTGGGTGCGCAAAGCGATCCTCGCCGCTTCTTCAGTAGGAAGACTCAGCGCTTCATCATAACCGTTTGTATGCAACGACTGCGTACCTCCTAGCACAGCAGCCAGCGTTTGTACGGTTACCCTCGAAATATTATTGAGCGGCTGCTGTGCTGTTAGCGTGCTGCCGCCGGTTTGAGTGTGAAAGCGCAGCATCATCGCCCGGGAGTCTTTGGCGCCAAGGCCCTTCATGATCTTTGCCCACATCCGCCTGGCCGCCCTGAACTTCGCTACCTCCTCGAATAAATTGTTGTGCGCATTAAAAAAGAACGAGAGCCTCTTGCCAAACACGTCAATATCCATTCCTTTTTCCAGGGCCGCCTGTACATAAGCCTTTCCATTGCTGAGCGTAAAAGCAATCTCCTGAACGGCGGTGCTGCCGGCCTCACGTATATGATAGCCTGAAATAGAAATAGTATTCCATTTGGGAAGCTCATTACCGCACCATTCAAAAATATCGGTAATGATCTTCATCGAAGGCTTTGGCGGATAGATGTATGTTCCCCTGGCCGCATATTCCTTGAGGATATCATTTTGAATGGTGCCTGAAATCTTAGAAAGGTCAGCACCCTGCTTTTTTGCCAATGCCACGTACAATGAAAGCAGGATGAATGCGGTGGCATTGATGGTCATTGAAGTAGAGACTTCTTCGAGCCTGATACCCTTGAAAAGGCTTTCCATATCGTCGAGTGAATCGATAGCCACGCCCACCTTACCAACTTCACCTTCAGCCGCTGAGTGGTCACTGTCATAGCCGATCTGCGTGGGCAGATCAAAAGCTACGCTCAATCCGCTCACGCCTTGCGATAACAGGTAATGATATCGCTTATTGCTCTCTTGCGCGGTTGAGAACCCCGCATACTGTCGCATGGTCCACAACTTTCCGCGGTACATGTCGGGCTGAACGCCCCGCGTAAAGGGAAAGCTGCCCGGCTGCTCATTCATCGGCTGCGGATCTGTGTACAGCTTTTTGATCTCAATGCCACTGTCTGTAAAAATCTTCTTTTCATTCATATAGGCATGTCGCTTTCAGGTCTTTGAATGGAGCGATCTTATTGCAGCAGTTGTTTTGCTTCAAAGTTCAGAGTCTCCAGAACAATTGTATGAAGCGCTTTCTCCTGCTGGCTCATGATCACCTCGAGGAGTTGTTTATTGAGATCACTGGCCTTGGCGTCGGCAGGAAGAACACTGCCGATCTGGTTAATGATCAGCATGCTTTGATCCCTCAGATTCCTGACGGCATCCCAGGCCAGCGTGCTCACATACACTTGTTGTGAAAGATTGTATTCATACTCCTGCTTGATCGTTTCGATCAGGAAAACCTGCATCTCCCTCGCTGATAATCCGGGCTGGCTTACCCGGCTGATGAGGCTGGGAAGGGAGATCCGCTCGCACAGCAGAACCAATCTTTCATACGCCTGCAGCTGAAGAGGGCGGAAGGCAAAAACATCTTCCCTTGGCTTTTCGGCCTTGAGGTTCTTTGACTGAAAAAGTAGAAATAGCGCAATGAGCAGTGCGAGAACCGAGATGATGATACTGACGGTAGATGCTTCCATGAGATTTGTTGATGCGCAAAAATAGTGTGAAACAGCTAACGCCTGTCAGGCCTTCGGTCACCGCCCTCAATTTGGCATTTAATTGCGGATTGTTTGAATAAATTTGTAGTATGGAAACGATGACACAATCTCCCGTAAGGTTCAGCGAAGGGGCTATAAAAGAGCTGAAGCGCCTAATGGCCGATCCTGGTTTTGACCAGTCGCAGTCGCTGCGGATAGGCGTGAAGGGCGGCGGTTGCTCCGGCCTTTCTTATGTACTCGGTTTTGATCAACTAAAGGATACGGATGTTCAATACGAATTCGAGGGCTTTTCATTTATCATGGAA
>DATMHB010000653.1:0-5204 GCA_035555175.1 Flavisolibacter sp.
TCGAAAGCGCA
This sequence comes from Flavisolibacter sp., assembly GCA_035555175.1. Lineage (GTDB taxonomy): Bacteria > Bacteroidota > Bacteroidia > Chitinophagales > Chitinophagaceae > Flavisolibacter. The sequence continues at coordinate 12 of DATMHB010000653.1, forward strand.
ACGCCAATGGCTGCACTCATGCCGTGTCCGAGCGATCCGGTTGCGATCCGAACCCCCGGCAGTCCTTCGTGCGTTGTAGGGTGACCCTGCAATCTTGAATTTATTTTTCGGAAGGTGGCCAGCTCTTTAATGTCGAAATAACCCGAACGCGCAAGCGAAGAATAAAAAACAGGGGATATATGGCCGTTAGACAGGATAAAAACATCTTGTTCCCTTGCATCCATATCGAACGGCTGAGGATGATGTTTCATGACCTTAAAGTAGAGCGCGGTAAAAAAATCCGCACAACCCAGTGATCCTCCGGGGTGTCCGCTCTGTGCTCCATGCACCATTCTTAAACAGTCTCTTCTAATCTGCGATGCTATCTCAGGAAGTGTTGGCATAAAAATTTCAGGGTTTGTTACACTTTTTAATTGGCACAGTATCCAACCAAATGAGTTGCAAATGTGCAACCTTTTTTAATTAAAAGCGTTTCTATACGAACTCATTACCTTTGAAGCACCAAAACTTAACAAACAATGCGATTAAAAAGTTGAAAAACTTGACCGATGAATCCTATTTTTGCACCCCAAAATCCTGCTGAATGCTGAATGTGTTTTTGACAGGCGCCATATCTTTCATTATTACCTATCTCGCCATTCCGGCAATAATGAGAGTAGCCAAGGAGAAAAAGTTGTACTACCTGCCGGATGCACGTAAGCTTCATACCAAGCCAATCGCTTCCCTCGGGGGTGTAGGTATTTTTATTGGTTTTTTTCTCGCTACCCTGCTTACCATTTCAAAAGGAGAAAGTCAGGAATTCCAATTCTTTTTTGCTTCTGCAATTGTTATATTTTTCTTAGGTCTGAAAGATGACATTCTTATTTTATCTGCCAGAAAAAAATTTTTAGGACAGCTGGCTGCTACTGCCATTCTGGTGCACCTCGGTAATGTAAGGATCGACGGGATGCACGGATTCTTTGGATTGGGACATATTCCCTTACCCCTTAGCTATCTTGTTTCTTATATCACCATCATCGTTGTGGTGAACGCATACAACCTCATTGACGGAGTGGATGGGCTCGCCGGAAGCCTCGGCGTTCTTACGATGAGCATATTCGGCGGTTATTTTCTTTATGCAGGCCTGCCACTTTATTCCCTGCTCGCATTTGCGATGACGGGAAGTCTCGTCGCATTCCTGGTTTTCAACTATCATCCCGCAAAAATATTCATGGGCGATTCGGGCTCCCTGCTGATCGGACTTTTGAATGCGATCCTTGTGATCAAGTTCATTAATGTGGCCGACTCGCCCGCTGTTAAGTTCCCCATTGGCTCTGCAGTGGCGTTGGGCTTTGCTATTTTGATCGTGCCGCTGCTCGACACGCTCCGCGTATTCAGCATCCGTATCGCGAAAGGAAGGTCTCCCTTTTCACCTGACCGCAACCACATTCATCACCTGTTGCTAGACAGGGGACTGAACCACAAATATGTTACTTTCTCCTGCCTCGGCCTTAACGTGGCGTTCATTGCCATGGCTTATCTTGGACGATCGTTGGGTCCAACTGTGCTGATCTGTTCCATGACAGCCATTTCTTTTGCTTTCGTCGGTGCACTGATGTTCGTCAGAAAAAGCGCAACCAGACTGGTCATTGCAAGTTCCTTTCAGCATTCGGTTCCTGCCGAGCAACTGGTTCCGCCGGCTACTAAAGTGGTAGCGCTGAAAAATGAAGCGGCGGTTGCAGAACAATGATCTTATTTGACGTTCTCAATTTTAATCATTGCATTGGTCTAATGCAGTACCGGTTTGCAAAGGCCAATGGTGTCTGCGGCTGCAATTAAGAAAATTAAAAGGCAAAAGCATCCCGCCTCCGCGGTTTAGGCAGTTAAGTTTACTACTGTCCACTCGCTCACGCTGCGTCCGGCGAAGGCTTGTGATATACGGGCTGGCTTTCTCTATACCGAGCCTATTCTGCCTTCAGGCTATTTTGGTGTTTAAGACAACGCCTGCGTTCAATTCTTGATCGTTTATTAGATTTGCGCTACAAAACTGAAAAAGCTATGTCAGCAGAAGAAGTGTCTTTAACACTGGAATTGGCGGAAGACTCTATGAAAAAGGCCATCTCACATTTGGAGGCCGAGCTCGCCAAAGTGAGGGCCGGAAAAGCAACTCCGCAAATGCTGGATGGCATTGTAGTAGACTATTACGGATCCCCGACACCTATCAACCAGGTAGGAAATATCAGCGTCATGGATGCACGTACCATCAGCATTCAACCCTGGGAAAAGAATATGCTGCAGCCAATTGAGCGCGCCATTATTGCTTCCAACATCGGCATCAACCCACAAAATGACGGCAATATCATCCGCATGTTTCTTCCACCCTTAACAGAGGAACGCCGGCGCGATCTTGTAAAGAAAGCACAGGCAGAAGGAGAACATTCAAAAGTGGCGATCCGTAATATTAGAAGGGACGCTATTGAGAACATCAAGAAGGCACAGAAGAACGGTCTGAGTGAAGACGCTGCCAAGGACGCGGAGACCGATATCCAGCATGTTACGGATAGATACATAGCCCTTGTAGATAAACACCTGGCAAGCAAAGAAAAAGATATCATGGCCGTATAACCCGTCGGTCTTATGTGATCTGGAATATCAAACCGCCAAGGCCGATCGATACGGCCGTAATTTTCTTACTGCTGCCCTTATGCTGAAGAACACCCGGTCGATAACGATCACAAAGAGCGGCGTAAGCGGATTGAGAACGGTTGCCACCGAACGCTTGGATGTTTTTTCTGTCGCAATGGCGAACCGAAAGGCCCGCGGCAGGTGCCGGGGATACCCGAAGAATAACCATCAGGAATTTGTTACGGGGCATGCAAGGCAGTGAAAAAATGGGGAAGAAAGACGGATCCAACTGAAAAAATGCGCAACCCCGATCTGCCCCATAAGTTGCTCGCTGTTATTCATGAGAACTTCCCAACCAATGAAAGCAAAATAAAAAGCAGCCGGTTCTCAAACTTTGGTGTTGACATTGCGATTTGCAAAAATGCAAAGTTTACATTTGAATGCTAAATATGTATTATGAGCGTCTTGAAGGAGATCTCCACAAAAGCCCCAAAGGACCTGGATAAAAAACTTACCAAAGAAGAAACATCCAGGCTTGTAAATGAGCTCGATGAATTGCAGAACCTATTGTATGCAGAAGGAAAGCATGCTGTACTGGTGATTTTGCAGGGGATGGACGCCAGTGGTAAGGACGGCGCCATCAAAAAAGTTTTTGGCCAGCTGAATCCGCAGGGCGTAATGGTAAGATCATTTAAGACGCCCACGGAAGAAGAGTCAAGTCATGATTTTTTGTGGAGGATTCATCAGCATGCTCCGCAAAAAAGGATGATCGAGGTGTTTAACCGCAGTCAGTATGAAGACGTGCTGATCACGCGGGTGCATGGATGGTGCGATGATGCAACGGCAAAAAAAAGATTCAGGGCGATCAATGATTTCGAGAACCTTCTCTCGGTTCACAACGCCACCGTCATCTTTAAATTTTACCTGCACATATCCCGTGAAGAACAGGCTGACCGGTTCAGGGAACGGGAGGAGGACCCTTCGAAACAATGGAAATACAATGAGAAAGATTATGAAGAAGCCAAACGATGGGATGACTACATGAAGATGTATGAAGATGTATTTGAGAAATGCAATGAAGTTCCTTGGACGATTGTTCCGTCCGATCAGAACTGGTTCAAGGAATATATCATTGCCAAAACCGTGGTGGACAGGTTGAAATCGCTTGATATGAAATATCCACAATTGATTGAAAAGGGTCCGTGATTTAAATCATTAGTTTAATTTAACATAAACAAAATCTCCTGTCATGGGCTTTATCAAAGAATTCAAGGAATTTGCCATCAAGGGTAATGTTATTGATCTTGCTATCGGCGTTATTATGGCCGCAGCTTTCGGTAAGATCATCACGGCGCTTACAGAGAGTATTATCATGCCCCTTATCAGCCTTGTGCTGGGAAAAACAGATTTCAGGGAAATTGCAGTTTCCATAAGAGGTACGGTCTTTCCCATCGGAGTGCTGATCCAGGCGATCATTGATTTTGTGCTGGTAGCGCTTGTCTTGTTCCTGATCATCAAAGGAATTAATCGCATGAACCGTAAGAAGGCACAGCCGGTCACTGAACCCAAAGCTCCGGAATACAGTTTGTCCGAAAAGCTCCTGATGGAAATCAGGGATGCCGTGAGGAAATAAATCGCCCCTTCCAGCTCCATGAATGACCTTGCCAGTCTGCCTTTCATAGGGGGAAATGTCTTATTTTTGCCCATCCCGTTTTGGCAAGCGGCGCAAGCCAGAACGGGATTTTTCTTTGAATAAATTTTCCACCGTGAGCACCTATCAGATAAAACTACCACAGTTCGAAGGACCCTTTGATCTCCTCCTGTTTTTTATTGAAAGGGACGAATTGGATATTTACAATATCCCGATCACCCGCATCATCAAAGATTTCCTGGATTACATTCACAGCCAGGAGTCATTGAATATCGAATTATCGAGCGAGTTCATTCTTTTTATCTCCACGCTCATGCGGATCAAGGCGAAAATGCTGCTGCCCCGAAAAGAAATAGATGCCCAGGGAAATGAGATCGACCCGAGACAGGAACTGGTCGACAAGATCCTTGAATACAAGAAGTACAAGATCGCTGCAGCGGAAATGGCCGAAATGGAAGCGGACCGTCTCCTCATGATCAAAAGAGGAAATATTCAAAAGGAGCTCGCGCATATCGGCGAAGAGGCAAGCGAAGGTACCGAGGTGCAGACCATTACCATGTTCAAGCTGATGAAAGCGTTCGAACGCGTAATGCAGCGGTACCACGACCGGTTCAACAGGCCTGTGCATACGGTAGTGCGCTATAACTATAGCATGGAACAGACAAAAACCGATGTGATCTCGATGGCCCAGAGCGAGCGCACCCTTTCATTTGAAAAGATCTTCGAACGTGCGGAAAACAGAGTACACGCGATCTTTGTTTTTCTATCCATGCTGGAGCTGGTACAGGGAAAATACCTGCGCATCCTGATCGGCGAGGGGAAAAATAATTTTATCGTTGAATTCAACGAGTTGCAGGAAGGACTCACTGATGAAGAGCACATGCGGCTCCTCTGACCCTACCGCTCGGTAATAGAAAAGCCAATGGGCTGGGTATGAT
>DATMHB010000654.1:0-6764 GCA_035555175.1 Flavisolibacter sp.
TCATCAGCGCGATTTTACCTGGAATGTAAACGTGAATTTCACCACGCAGAATAATGTGGTGAAAAATCTTTTCGACAGCACAAAGGAAGTGATCGTAACCGGTCCGAATAACGGGACGTTCAATATTCTGAGAGTTGGCGAGCCCGTGAATTCATTTTACGGTTATCGGTATGCCGGCGTGAACAGCGCTAACGGAAACCCGATGTGGTATAAAGCCGACGGCAGCCTTGTGCAATACAATGTTGCTACAGGACCCGCGGCCGGCTATTATGTTGTTGTAAAGCCGGGGGACCCAACACTTGGTGCAAAGACCGCGCTGGGCGCTGCAGACCGCACTGTGTTGGGGTCGCCTATTCCAACTTATTACGGCGGCTTTACCAATACATTTACTTATAAAGGTTTTGGCCTCGACGTTTTCTTCCGCTTCCAGGGCGGCAACAAAGTGTACAACCTAACGGCGCAGGAAGTGTTGTTTGGCCAGGGCTTCCTCAATAACGGAAAGGGAAATCTCGATCGCTGGACGCCAACGCATACCAACACCCAGGTACCGAAGTTGCTGTATGGCGGCGATAATAATATCAACCTCTCGAGCCAGGCCAACTCACGTTTCCTTGAAGATGGTGATTTCCTGAGGTTACAAAACATTACACTCTCTTATAACTTTTCAAAGCCGCTCCTGGAAAGAGCAACCAAGGGTGTCGTGAAAAATCTCAGGGTGTATTTCCAGGGCCAGAACCTGGCCATCTGGACAAAATATAAAGGCATCGATCCTGAAGCAACAGCAGGAACAGTGATCAGCGGAACGACGGTTCCGATCGAGATCGACCTTGGTATCGACAACAGTTCTGTTCCCATGCTCCGCACCTTTACTGCGGGCCTAAGCATCATTTTTTAATAGGCTAAACTGAAATTATATGCGAGCAATAAAAAATATAAAACATCTTTTTTTAGGTTTCCTCTTTGTGATCATGATCACGCCTTCGTGCAAAAAAGTGCTGGATGTAACGCCTTATACTGCATTCTCCGATGCCACGGCCTTTACTACGCCGGCACGTATTGAAGCCGCTATGAATGGCGTGTATGATGCAGCGCAGAGCGGCTTTTATGCAGGTAACGTGATCCGCGGCTATCCATTTGGCGCAGCCAATATAGAACAGGGCGAAATGAGAGGCGAGGACCTCAACAACGACCAGGCGTTTTACCAGGTTACTTATGAATCAACTTACAATGGTACCACTGCCAACAACCGCTACATGTTTGAGAACCTTTATGCCCTGATCAACCGGGCCAATGTAATGATCGCCGGTGTGGATGATGCGATATCAAAGAACGTGATCAGTGAGCAGTTGGCAAATCAGTACCGGGCCGAATCAAGATTCCTGAGGGCCATGGCCCATCATGAGCTGGTCATCAATTTTGCACGGCCTTATGCAGATGGAAATGGATCGAAAGTCGGCATTGTATACCGCGACCTTCCAATTTCTTCCGACGCTGCAGTCAATGCCGCTACAGCGCTTCCGAGGGCTACCGTTGCCGAAAATTATGCGAAGATCCTTGCCGACCTGGATTTTGCCGAAGCTAATCTGCCAACCGGAACTGCCGGTACAGATGCTTCTACATTCAGGGCAACAAAGGCGGCCGCCATCGCATTGAAGATGCGCGTGAAGCTGCACATGCAGGACTGGCCTGGCGTGATCACGGAGGGAAATAAGCTTGTGCCTGCTGCCGCGCCATACGTCAGCCCTGTCGGCGGGTGGACACTTGCTGCAAATCCAGGCGATCCGTTCGTATTGCCGGGCACCACTAAAGAAAATATTTTCTCCATCCGGAATTCTTCAAGCGATAATGCGGGTAATAATGGTGCGCTTGGTTATATGCTTACTTCACCCGGCATTGGTGGCAGGGGTCTCGTGAAGGTGAGTCCGATCATTTACAACCTGCCGGCATGGCTTTGTGATGATAAGCGCCGTCAACTGATCACAAGCTATAATGCAACCAGTGCTACCGGCGCTTATTTTACAACCAAGTATAAGGACCCGACAACGCAGTCGGATCCGGCTCCGCAGATCCGTTATGCTGAGATATTGCTAACGCTTGCCGAGGCCGAAGCGCGCAATGCTGCAGGCGTGGGCACGAGGGCCGTGGAACTACTGAACGCCGTACGCAACAGGGCATTGGCCTCCCCATCAACACAGCAGTACACAGTAGCGGGTTTTGCTACTAAAACAGACCTGGTGAAAGCGATCCTCGATGAAAGAAGAATAGAGTTGCTGGCGGAAGGCAAAAGATGGGGTGACATCCATCGTCTTGCTGTCGATCCTGTTTATGGAACAGGGGGAATACCGGCAAAAATCGGCAATGGTGCCGTGCGCTTTGCACATTATCAGTGCGGTGCGGGCAGCGCACCTTATGCAAGTGCGCTGACATTGGCGGCAATACCATACAGTGACTTCCGTTTTATATGGCCGATACCGCTTTCAGAGACACAGACCAATCCCAATTACGCCCAGAATCCAGGCTATTGAATACAATAAGATCGATTGCATGAACAATGTGGACCTGAATGGTCCACATTGTTTTTTTTAAGCCCTGGTATGAACCCGTCAAATTTTATCAGGCCGGCTTAACGATCTGTACCGGAACTGCTATTTGGATTATTTCTTAAATTGGTCCATCGCAAGAGCGATCATGCTACAAAAAAGCGCGTTGCATTGGTCTCGGTGCCGCTGCTTATTTAAAAGAAGAACTGATATGTGCTATTTCATCGGACAAAAAGTATCTATGGCGGATGTGCTCCGTCTTGAAGGTCTGGAAAAATCAATTGAAGACTACGACTTCCTTAATCGCGATCTGCAGATCGGCTTTGATTATAATCTGAGTGCCGTGCTCAAACCGGTGAAGGGTAGGCCGGACTTTGACATCGTTCAAATGGAGTGGGGGTTTATTCCTGACCGGTGGTTTGGCAAGCCACTGGATACGCGCGACAAGGTCTTTGCTTTCCGCAACGGATACAAGGACGCTTCAGGAAAATTTATTCCGGGCATCACAACCCTCAATGCTATGGCGGAGGAACTGGTGCAGCCAGGCAAGATCTATAAGGAATCGGCATTGAGCCGGCGCTGTCTTGTGCTAGCCAGCGGCTTCTTTGAATGGAGGCATGTGCACAGGATCAATAAGAGAACGGGGCAGCCGAACAAGACTTCGGATAAATATCCTTACTACATCTGCTTAAAGGACAAGCCCTATTTTTTTATGGCGGGCATTTGGAAGCCCTGGACTGATGTGAATACGGGCGAGTATGTTGAAACTTTTGCGGTGGTGACCACGGCGGCCAATAAATTGATGGAGCAGGTGCACAACAGCAAGAAGCGTATGCCTACCATTCTCAAGGATGAACTGGCGTATGAATGGATGTTCGGTAACCTCGATGAAAAACGCGTGAAGGAGATCGCATGCACGCAATTGCCTGCAGAAGAAATGGAGGCCTGTCCCATTGCAAAAGATTTCAGGGAAGTGCTGGAACCGGCAAAGCCGTTTGCATATGAAGACCTGCCGGCGCTGGCGGTTTAGTTTCGCGTCAAGGCGCCAAGGTTTCACGCCAAGTCGCAAAGGCGCCAAGGTTTCACGCCAAGCCGCAAAGCCGCCAGGTACGCAAAGGCGCAATACAAATTCAAAAGGCTCAATGCACAACGCTTACTATACCAACGCGATCATTCCTACGAAGCACTAACCAAGACTGCATTAAAGCATTAAATGCCGAAATGCTTACTACCCGCTCTTCGAACAGAGGATCTGGTCCAGCGCCTTATTTCCGTGGGTATCTTAACGACATTTATTCTTTAAAGAAGGCCTAACGGAATACAGCGCCTTTCGTTGCGTCGCATAGCACGAAGAGGAGACTTTGACCTTAAGACCTTCGAATAACAGAGTGCTGCAGAGCGCCGATTCAAAAGAGGCGGCCATAGAATTTAATGGCTGGTGCGCATTGAATCGGCTTGAACTTTTGGCTCCACCTTTTGTTTCAAGACAAAAGGTTGGAAAAAGAAAATAACAACCGTTAAGAAAACTCCGCAAAACAGCAACTGTGCGCGGGTCCCGCCCGGCGGGAGACCCACGAACGAAGCTGGAAAAAGAAAATACGAATCCTTTAAGGAAAGACTGCTATAAAGAAGGCTTTTAAAAAATTTGTTTATGGACCAACGTCCGCCCATATCCACGAAAAAAATCGTACATAAAAGAATTTTCTCTGCCGCTCATCCCTCGATTGAATTTTTTTAGCATTCGTTAACAATCGAACGACGCAGGTTTCAGGCGTGAATTATAATTATTCAATGCTCAATTTTCAGGTTTTAAAGCCGGCAGGTTTCAGTAGACCGAATCACATACAATTGGTCCTTACCAACCATAGAGAATCGCTGAATTGTCCCTTGTCATAAGTCTAAATTGGTGTATTCGTTAACCTAAAACTAGTAATATGAAAAGGCTACTATTCTGTACGATCATCGTGATGAGCAGCGTATTTTGTTTTGCCACGCCTAATGAAAAAGTCCTCAACAGTTTTGCCAGCTCGTTTCCAAAAGCCGACAGTGTGAACTGGTACGAAAATGAAAATGATTACGAAGTGCACTTTAATATCAATGAGATCCGTTGCAGGCTATGGTATGACAAGGAAGGCACCGTCATCAAATCAGTTCGCTACTATCTGCAGAACATGCTGCCTCCGATCATCCTTTCGAAAGTACAACATAAATATGCGGATAAATCCGTGTTCGGGGTTACTGAAGTGACCACACCGGAAGACGGCGTTCAGTACTTTATTGTTTTGCAGGATGACAAGAAATGGTACAATATTACCTCCGATTCCGCAGGCAATCTTGTGATGACGAAAAAGTTCAATAAAGCATGAGATCACCTGTAGTGACTTGTTCACACAGTTTAGATTCTGCTTATAGCGGTTAACAGGAATTAAATCACGTTTCGCCAATAAAGGTTTGCTTAATTGAAGCTATACCTTGATGTTTATTGTCTGAACGTGGTGATTCCTGTTTTTGTATTCACATAATCCATCTTCCTCACCAAAACTCACATGATGCACAGACTCTTCCTTTCCGTGTCGTCGTGCCTGCTCTTGCTTACGGGCATGGCCCAGAATGTTATAACCGGTGTTGTATTAGACGCCCGGGACAATTCCCCCCTTCAAAGCGTAAACGTTTCTGTTAAAGGAGCCCGTACCGCCACGACCACCGACCTGAATGGAAAATTCACTGTTGCAGCGTCGGATGGAAGTACACTTGTGTTTACGGCTGTGGGCTTTGCAGAAAAAGAATTGACGTCTACGTCCGCATTCATGACGGTCCTGCTCGAGATCACGCAGAAAAGCTTGCAGGAAGTTGTTATTACCGGCTACGGTACACAGAATAAACGACAGATCGCAGGGTCCGTTGCAAGGATCAGCGGCGATGAAATAAGATTCCAGCCCGTGGGTTCTTTTGATAAAGCGCTGCAGGGAAAGGTAGCGGGCTTGTTATCGATGTCTCAATCGGGTCAGCCCGGTGCCCCTTCCGAAGTTACGATAAGAGGAAAGGGTTCTATCAACGGCGCTAACCAGCCGCTCTACATCATCGATGGTGTGCAGGTGAATGCCGCAGATTTTTCCACGATCAATCCCGGGGACATCGAATCCTATAATATTTTGAAGGATGCTTCCTCCACGGCCATCTACGGCTCAAGGGGCGCGAATGGAGTGATCGTTATCAATACAAAAAAAGGACGCGCAGGACAAACGCAGGTCAACTACGATTTTCAATATGGATGGTCGCAATTGCCCGAGAATAAACTTCAGCTGATGAATTCAGCGGAAAAATTGCAATACGAATTTTATGATCGCCCCGATGGGATCAACCCGTTCGGATGGACGCCGGCGGAAGTGGACAGCTTGAGCAAACTGGATTTCCATATCCAGGATGTACTCTTCCGTAAAGGCATTACACAGCAACACCAGCTCAGTGCATCAGGGGGAAATGAAAAGACAAGATTTTATTTATCGGCTTCCTTCTTCGACCAGCAGGGCATCGTTATCACTACCGGATTAAAACGCTATACCGGCAGGTTCAATATCGATAACAGCTTCGGCAATTTCCGGATCGGACTGAATACGATGATCGGTTATTCACGGCAGATCGGAACAAGAGAAAATGACCAGTATATCGGAAGTCCTCTCAATGCGATCCGCTGGTTCAATCCTTACCTCAGTCTGTACGATGCCGATGGACATTATCAGACAGACTTCCTGCAGGGTCAGCCTAATCCGCTACAGGAGATCCTCGACAACTATTCGAGCGGCGACCAGCTAAAAGGCATTGGCAATGCTTATGTAGAATTTAATGTTCCATGGGTCCGCGGTTTGAGGGCGCGCACATCGTGGGGCGGCGACTATACCCAGAATGAAGCATTTGCCTATCTCGACAAGGGAACGGATCAGGGCTCACAATCAACCGGCGGCAATGGTCAGGTAGGAAGGGCATTCGGAAAGACCTTCCGGTATACAGGAACGACATCGCTGAGCTATCAGCACAGCAATGACCAGCATGATATCAGCGTTTCGCTCTATAATGAGATCATTCAAAGCAAATCAAGGAGCTTTAAGTTCACAGGTTATGGCCTTGTGGGACCATTTAAAAACGAAGCAGGCATTACGCCGGGAACGGGCACTAATGGATACATTCCAACGGTTGGTGGCAGTGGAACACAAAACGGACTCGTTT
>DATMHB010000655.1:0-2752 GCA_035555175.1 Flavisolibacter sp.
CGATCAACAGGTGCAGCGAAGCCAGTTCGATGACGAAAAGAAGGTGGCTGTTGCCGATACTTCTATTCAAAATATACAGCGGACCATCTTTCACCTCGAAGAAGAAAATGCAGCAAGGCAGGATCAGATCTTCCAGCTGGAAAAAGATAAAGAACAAAAAGCTACAGAGCTTAGTTATAAACAGGCAGACCTTGAACAATTGCACCAGCACCAAGCGCAAACAAAAGAGCAGATTCTGAAGACACAGGAAGTGCTGGAAACATTGAGGTCAAAGTTTGCGGAGCAAACAAGAAAGCTCGATTCAAAAAAGAATGAGCACGACCTTTTGAAGAGTCTTATCGATTCAATGGAAGGCTATCCCGAGAGCGTAAAGTTCCTTCACAATAATTCCGGATGGAACCACAGGGCGCCCATCCTTTCCGATATCATTTATGTAAAGGAAGAATACAGGGCCGCAGTTGAGAACGTGCTTGAACCTTATCTGAACTATTATGTAGTGAATGATTTGGCCGAAGGACTGCAGGCCGTTCACCTGCTGGATGATAATAAGAAAGGCAAGGCCAATTTCTTCCTGCTCGACAAGGTCAATGAAACAGGCATCGATTTGCCCGATCACGAGCCTGACGGAATGATACCCGCTATGAATGTAGTAGAGGTGGATGAACAGTATAGAAAGCTTGCCGAACAATTGCTTGGTCGTGTATTCATAGCCGATAGCGATTCGTCACTGCAGGACAGTAACGGATTTGTAGTGCTTGAGAAGCATGGAAAATATGTAAAGGGAAAATATACGCTTAGCGGTGGAAGCGTTGGTCTCTTTGAGGGAAGAAAGATCGGCCGCGCCAAGAACCTGGAAAAATTGCAACAGGAGATTCTCGCCCAAAAGGAGAACGTTGACGAAATTTCAAAACAGATCCAGACGCGCCACAATGAAGTGATTGCGTTCAATGCCGATCTCAAAGAGAATGCGATACGCCAGGCGGAACAGCAGATACAGCAATTGAATAACCAGGTTTTTGGTATCCAAAACAAACTGGAGAATATTCATCATTCGCAGGCCCAGGCCCGCAACCGCATTGAAGATCTTCAGGGCCAGCTCGACGAGGCGCAGGCTTCCATAGAAACAGTTAGAAACGATCTGGACCAGCTCAATGAAAGCCTTAGCAATTATGGCGTCGAACTGGCAAGTGCCGAAACTGCTTACCAGGAAATAGAGGTCCAGTATAATGAGATCAATACGCAGTACAATAACCTGAACCTTCGGGTAACCAGGGAGCAAAGCCGCATCAACGCACTGAAGCAGGAATTTCAGTTCAAGACCAACCAGCTCAACGAACTGAAGCAGCAGGTACAGAGCAATACGGTTCAATTGAAAGAAACGACTGAAAACATTTCTATTTCAGAAGAAAGCCTGAAGGAGATCGAGGAAGGGCTGTATGCACTGATGATAAAACGCGAGCAGGAAGAGCACCAGCTGAATGAGACGGACCAGGCGTATTATAATTTGCGTAACCAGTTGAGTGCGAAAGAAAGTGAGCTCCGTCAAAAAGTGAAGGAAAAAGAACAGGTGGAACATTTGCTCACGGCAATAAAGGATAAGCTCAATGATGTGAAGTTGCAACTGGCAGGTATGAAGGAAAGGCTCAACGTGGATTTCAAAATCATTCTGGAAGATTTTCTCGATGAGGCCAGGACCTCCGACACACCGGTTGAGGAATTACAGGAGAAGTCGGACCGTATGAAAAAACGCCTTGAGAATTTGGGTGAGATCAATCCGACGGCGATCGAAGCTTTTGAAGAAATGAAGAAGCGGTATGAATTCATTGTTGAACAAAAAGATGACCTCGTAAATGCAAAGCAAAGCCTTTTGCAAACGATCGCCGAAGTGGAAACCACTGCCAATCAAAAATTCCTGGAAACTTTTAATCAGGTAAGAGAAAATTTCCATAAAGTATTCAAGACCTTGTTTACCGAAGACGACCAGTGTGATCTGATTTTGGAAAATGCAGACAATCTTGCGGAGACCGGGATCGATATCATGGCCAAGCCGAAAGGAAAACGCCCCAGCAGCATCGGCCAGCTCAGCGGGGGAGAGCGCACCCTGACAGCAACAGCGTTGTTGTTTGCCATCTATCTCATCAAACCGGCGCCATTCTGTATTCTTGATGAGGTTGACGCCCCGCTGGATGATGCGAACGTTGGCAAATTCACAAATATGATCCGCGAGTTCAGCAACAATTCGCAGTTCATCATTGTTACCCATAATAAAACAACCATGAGTGCGGTGGACGTGATCTATGGCGTAACGATGCAGGAGCCGGGTGTGAGCAAGCTGGTGCCGGTCGACTTCCGTAGTCTCAATTAAGGCCTCCGGTTTTTTTTAAATTGAGTTCATAGGAGGCGGATGTTGCATTTTTAGACCCAATTCAGGCTTCCTATTTTTAGTGCTTCACTTTTTTGACCAGCATGATCAGGACAATCCTTTTACTTACGGCTTCAAATATTTTTATGACCACGGCCTGGTATTATCATCTCAGGCATACGGGGTGGCCGCTCTGGAAGGCGATCCTCCTCAGCTGGCTCATTGCCTTCTTTGAATATTGTCTTATGGTACCTGCGAACCGTATAGGTTATGAAGGCCGCTTCAGTGCCTTTCAGCTGAAGATTGAGCAGGAGGTTATAACGCTTATCCTCTTCAGCGTATTTGCCGTCGTGGTGTTGAAAGAACCGTTCCAGATAAAATATTTGATCA